>NZ_JAHWLU010000021.1:0-53355 GCF_022134725.1 Buttiauxella sp. S19-1 | reverse complement strand
TTTTTTATAGAGGTTTGTGCCAGCATGGCTTGCTCTGGAGAAAGAAAAATCCCAGCCAAATTATTGCCTCCATCTATTGCATAGAACTGCACATCAGTACCCATGAGCTGCTTATTAACAATAAGAAAAAGGAAATAGGTTGCCCGTCCCCAGCTTTCCTTCTCTGAACCACTTTCCTCTGCGGAATAGACAATGTACTCATCGCCGTTGCACTGAATTGTATAGGCCGGCAAATCGGCATCCAGAATCTCGAATAATTCAGCAGGGTGACCAACATGTTCTCTGAGTGCAGGTAGTATCTGCTGATAAGCATCAGCGATGCCCTGCTCCGCAAGGTTCTCAGCATCAAGCTGAATCAATTTGTCATAATCAAGAGAGCCTGGATTCCTTGTATAACTACCAGCGCCAGCCTTTGAGAAAAATTTTGAGAGTAGCGAAAACATCAGATTTCTCTTTATAAATAAGTGATAACGACAATTAATCATAAAACGATTGATGCTGTCAGAGGATTTGATACTACATATCTGTGACGGTGAACAATGGACTGTTCACCCTTCACCGTATGATCACCACCTAACACCATGATTTTAAATCATAAAAATGCATGGTGAACAGAGTGAACAGTTAAATGGAAAAAAAGATTTTTTTATTAATCTCAAAAATGAAACGCAATGAAAATGATTAAAAATCAAACAAGCAACCACCCATTCCCAATATGACATTCCATAATTGGTACACGTTTAGGTACACACCTGAAACTTGAATTAGGTATAATCAATTAAAAACAAACAGTTACATTAATCATTCAGATTCCCCCAGCCCACCAAAATTCTTTGTTGATGGTCACCAGAACCTGATATGAAGTCCTGAAAGCCCGCACGGCGCAAGCCCTGCGGGCTTTTTTGTGTCTGTTGATTCAGCCGAACAGCCCCCTCTCCTGTGCAGAAGGCGATCGCCGGACAGTCCCCTCTCCTGTGGGAGAGGGTTAGGGTGAGGGCGTCCCTCTTTTGCAACACCTGCAACTTAAGAAATATGTCTGGAAAACAACTCGCATTCCGCCTATTAGCGGGTTGGTTAACACTGCCGATTTACGTTATAGTCAGCGCCGCTGCGGCAAAATCCGCAGCCGGGATTTGCACCCTGGATATCACAACGTCGATTTATAAATTCAGTTTATACGTCGAGGCATGCGCACACCTGTTGCCTGTTACAATTCAATGTAATAACGCAATTTTTCAATGGTGGCTCAGGCGGGGCAGCCTTCGGGCTGGCCGGCATCCGTTGTGACCGGTAGTGCAAACTCCGTCTGAGCTACCACCCAAGAGATTTGCACCTCCGGTGGTAGCAATCATCGCTTGCAACGGAGAATGCGAATATGACACTTTCACACAACCCCACTTTCCTGCCTTTTCAACAAGACTGGCATCAAGCCGACATCATCGCGGCACTACGTAAAAAAGGCACCTCACTGGCAGCCGAATCCCGCGCCGCAGGTTTAAGTTCTTCAACTCTCGCCAACGCGCTGAGCCGCCCGTGGGCAAAAGGGGAACTGCTAATAAGCAAAGCCATTGGTGTACCCGCCGAAACCATCTGGCCGAGCCGCTACTTTGATCCTCAAACGCACAAGCCTGTCGTTCGGCTAATGCGCACCCGTCATCCGAAATAAACCATTAGCGTCATCTGCCAGAAACTCTGTACGGGTGACGCTGTAATTAGCTTGAATGATTCAAGTTGAAGGGATGAAGGTTAGCCGTGAACATGTTTTTCCAGGCAGAAATGATCCAAAGCAAGCAATGAATAGCCAGATGGCAAATGCCGCTTTAAAACGTTTTGGCTATGGCGGAAAACTTGTTGCTCATGGCCTACTCTCTATCGCACGTACTGCAATGAATGAAGCTGGTTTCAATTCAGATGTCATAGAGTCAACATTAGCTCATACTGATAGAAATGAAGTTAGAAGAGCCTACAATAGATCTACATATTTGGAACAAAGAGTAGCACTCATGAATTGGTGGGGATTGGTAGTAAAAGACTTATAATTGAAGACGCCTCTTAACGCGCCCTTTATTTTAACGTAAACAGCATTTTTTGTATTTCTTACCACTTCCACAAAAACATGGTTCATTTCTACCAGGGCATTTTGCTTGAGTCATAACACCATCAATATTGACTAAGGTATTTTGAATTCGGCTGGGTGTAATAACACTTTCAACTTCAGCTGAATACTCCCAGTCAAAGTCCAGCATAACCCCATAATTTACATCATATGTTTTAGGTCTAACATGTATGCCGATCCACTTTTTGCTTTTAGTTATATACTTTCTTTTTATACAATGCCCATGTAATTGTTTTTCTGCAGCATCTTTATCATAGTAATTACAATGAACGGTAAAGCCAATATCTCCAACCACAGTTGAAAAATCATGATGTTTTTTATCGATTGAAGATAAAAAAACTGTTTTCTTAGCCATCTGATTAATACCTTCAATAGAGTCACTATCTAAAGAAAGAAAAAGAAGACCTAATTCTACCGCCAACTTATGGTTTTCAGACTCTAATGACTTTATTATTTTCCTAACAAATCCATCTTGATGTAATGTTAAAATACCATCTGGAGTATGTTTCCCCGTAACTCCTTTCCTACGAGATAGCATCGCGATGTCGAGGTCAGCACATATATCGTCATGCAACATAAACATGTCACATTCATTATCAATCCATAGATTCTGTTTTAGATGCAACGAAAAAACGGTCAATTCATGAGAAGAAAATACTCTCATATTATATGTCGAACGACGATCAATGTAAGATAAAAAATACAGAGGCGTATCCAAAAACTCAGTTAGAACATCCAAAAGAAAAACATCCATTATAAATGGCGGGTAAATTTCACTTGTAATTGTAGTATTTAAGTACTGACGAACCTGAAAACTTAAAGATGGATAATGTTCAGATATAATTGGAACGATATAACATCTAGAAACAGAGGAGTTGAGATTAAACCTCTTGAAATTTTGATCCGCTAGACATACACCAGATATAATGAGTTGAGCACAGGAAACACCTTGATTATAAGCATCTTGTATTGCACCTTGAAAATCTTTTTGTATAGCATTTCCATTTCCTTTCCGAGCTTCAATAGTTAATTTTTTAGATTTTGCCTGGTAAATTATTACTGAATCAGAAAAGGATACCAATACATCTATTTCGCCTAACGTTTCATTGTTATCATTAACAATATATACATTTTTGAATACATTTTCAGCACCAAAAACCGAAGTCATCTTCCTATATACATAATCCTCTACAAATTGCCCTCTATGCTGTGCAGATATTGGTCTATATTTTTTATCGTCATTCATCCAAAAAAATGGAGTTTCGTATATAGATTGAGCTAGAGAATAGTCGGAAAAGCAATAATATTTATTCCCAACAAGTATTATCGGCTTAGCATTAAAAGCATTAAAATCACTCATGCTTTTAAAGCTTTCATTTGAGAGTCCAGTTGATGAAAACAAATCAATAATAGTTTTTACTTTACTATCACTCAAGCCCGTTTCGGTAACTATTAGATCAATTGGAAGTTCGTAGGCATTCAATACTTCATCATTTAGTATTCCATGACTGCGCCGTAAAAAGTCACTAACTTGCCTCCCAATTATGGACTCTATACATCGACCGACAGAAACCATATCGGCACATGTAAAGCCCATCTCTTCTAAGAACCATGCATCATCTAAAGAATACTTCTCCGCCGCCATATCTAAATACTGAAAATCATAAGCAGATTCAGCCGCATAAAAGATGCTCTCTTTTATCATCGCATTGTCGTATTCGCCATCCTTCTCAGCCGAAAACATAGCACTATGCAAAACAGCCAAGGATGTATTTACATCTTCATATAATTTAGACAATACATCTACACCGGGATAATCCGTTTTGATTTCAGACTTTAACAATAATCCTGCAACGGTAGAAATCTCAGTCCTTATTAATCGTTCTTTTTCGTAAAGATGTTGCATATCTTCAGAACTGATTTCCTCCTCATAGAGTGTTATATTATTCATGCAACTCAATAACGCCAAACCATGAATAAAGCCATGAGATGTACACAATGACTCCAACTCGGAAAAGACCTCTGACTCAGTTTTTTGCATTATAAACATCCTCCCCTACGCTCGATATTATTAGTTTCTTACTTCACCACATCATATGCTACTTTAAATCTTAACAATTTGATTCAATGTGCGCGCAATGCTATCCCCGTCACGCCTGCCCGCTTCATGGGTGGGTTTTAATGCAGATGCATGAACACCCCGGAGCCGCGCCAGCTCTGGGGTAATGAAGTGTGAAAAATACGGGGTTTTACATGCAAAACCATGCACCGTAATGCATGGTTTATTTTAATTAAATGACGGGATTTTCAGGTCGATTTTATGCGGGTGGTTGCTGGCTCAGTTCTGCCAGCCGGTGCGCGTAAACACGGTTCTGTACCGGTGTGTATTTTTGCTGATTATCTACCCGTGAAGCCGCATCAGGCCTGAATCCGATGGCCGTTAAAATGTCGCTGTTTTCAGCCGAGTAATTGATTTCATGACTTGCAGCCAGATACTCCCGTAGAGCTTCACCGATGTAATGTGTCGCTCGTCGTATCGCCATTTTCGGGTTTGATTTTTTCGCCATTGAGCCAGTCATGCAGATGACGGCGAACCGTTGTTTCATCAATAAGCTGAGACTTGGCGATCATGACGGTAGTCCAGTCCTCAGCGGCGAGAAGTACACATCGAATTCTGTCACGCATACGGCAATATACTTCTGACAAATAAAATTGATAGTGCATAATAAGCTAGCATCTGATGCCAAAACATATAGGTATTAATTAACTTTCAAAGGATATTACAATGAAAATATATTTATTGTTATTGTCACTTCTGGCAACTACAGGCGCGAATGCCGAATGCTGGATTGTTGACAACATGAAAGGCTACTCTGCTTTTAGCCAGGATGGATATAAATTTGAAGAGAATAGTATAGATGATGGGAAAATTTCTTTAGACATTAAGAACAAGAACATCACAGTTAAACAGATTGGGAATTCTAGCTTTGGTGAAGGAATAACGTATACGCCAGTTAATGATAATGCTTTTTCAGGACATAGCTCTTCTCTTGGCATGACGATAATCGAAAACTGGGTGATAACAAAAGAAAATAAAGTATTATTTAATCGGTCGGTACTTGACACAGATAACCCTGACATGACATCTACAACCGCACTGGTTGGCGATATTATAGGGAAATGCTAAATCATATTTGACTTCCTCCCCGGCAAAAGGTCGGGGACTCCTTAACTCTTGAGGTACTAATCTGGCACTTTGTTATTAAAATTGTGGTATAAATCATGGATGTTATTTCTTTAACTAGCAGATTATCAAATCGGTAGCAGTACATTTTCTATTTAGTAAACTCAAAATAAAAATGCGCAACACAAACGAATGCAACCACTAACCTTAAACACCTGACACCCTCCCCGTTACTTATTTTATCAAATTAATGAAAACAATTTCGTCTGTAGTTTTTAGACTTTTATTTCCGATCTTAACCGGTAAATTCTACAACACATAAAGACATTTATCATTTCTACTATTTCATATGAATTTTACTTTTCCACCTTACGGTGGGAGACATAAAAATAAATCAATACCCACTTATACACGGCTACGCAGCGAGTGGGGTCTACCGACAGTTGCCTGCCGCAGGCTAAAAGCAAAACTAACAGATGTTCGCCACATGGGACTGAGAGTCATCACAATGTAACATCAGCATGGCGATAAGCCGCCGGGCATGGTTTTTATCGGGTGTTTTCTGGATGATTTTCTGCATGTTGCGTCGTTCATTTCGGGGGATGGGTACTATGATCGGCATGACTCAGTCCGGTTGGAGGGTTTGTGATGCTTGGCGATTGATCAGATCGCTCAAACCGGATTGAGTTCCCTTCAGTGATCGACTATTACGCGCAGTTATTTAGCCGTTTTTTACACCTGAACATGCCAGGGTGGGCAATGGATTGTTCACCCTTCCCCTCTGCTCACCACCTAATTTATTGATGAGGTCTGGAGAGAATAATTACCTATCTGTGGAAATTTGAGTCTGTGACATCATAAGCTCCGCGAATGTAAAATCCAGTTGGTTATCAATATCGACAGACTCCTCTTGCCTCATGAGATAAGCATAAGATTTATCTCCATAGATATCGGCTAAAGCACCAACGAATTTCCGCTCAAAAATATAGATCGCGCCATTAATTCTGTAATAAGGCTCCAGCTCCTGGCCTCTCAGATTATTTTTCTTTTGAAGAAAGCCAGACATTGAGTGATCCGCAGGCAATTTATTGCATAGCTGAACAGGGTGTTCCATTTGGCAGACTGAAATGACACTGTTTGCCGCCATTTTTTCATATAACGTATGAGCTTCAACAATATTTACGGCTTTTCGTAAGGGAGAAGTTGGCTGTAACAGAGTAATATTACGGACCTTCCCCCATTTATTCTCGGCGATTTCCACCATATGTGAAATAACATCACAGGTCGTTGCCGTATCACTCGCCAGGACTGCAGGCCTTAAGCATGGGACAATTGCACCATATTGTTCTACTACGCAAGCAATCTCTTCGCAATCAGTACTCACCAACACCCGATCAAATAAATTACTGTCAATTGCCGCTTCAATAGACCAGGCAATCAAGGGTTTACCCGATAATATTTTTATATTCTTGCCAGGTAGCCGCTTGCTTCCCCCTCTGGCCGGTATAATGGCGATTCTCATTTACCACTCCAGTTGATATACATCGGCCTGGGCACGATGAAAATCATCCGGTCGGCCAATATCAAGCCAATATTCATGGATAGGGAACATTAAAACATCAGAGTCATCATTAATATTTGAATCAAGAAGTGTTGGCATATCAATTGATATACCCTTTGGCACACCTTTGAAAATTCGGGGACTTAATATATAAACGCCAGCATTTACAAAATAACGGTGAATGGGTTTTTCTGACATCCCAACTATTTTTTCGCCATCACAGTCAATGACCCCATATGGCACCTGGTATTCATATTGACGTACGCACATGGTTGCTGCTGGCGTATGTGTAGTATGGAAAAGCATGAGCCGCTCAAAATCAAGCGAGGTCAGTACATCACCGTTCATCATGATCAAGGGTAAATCAGGGATATTATCAGGTAACAAGCCCAATGCCCCTCCCGTTCCAAGAGGGACATCTTCGTGAACATATTCAATATTAACCCCCCAGCGCTGCCCATCCCCAAAGTAATCCATAATGACCTCTGGCAGATAATGGGTGGAAATATAGATATTTTTAAATCCTGTTTTTGCAAAACGCTCAACCAGAATTTCCAACATGGGTTTTCCGCCAATTTTTAACATCGGCTTAGGGCAATTGTCAGTCAGCGGTTTCAGACGGGTACCGAAACCGCCTGCCATAATAAAGACCGGATGCTCATAGCGGCGATGTGCTGAAGCCGATTCCCAGGTTTCCAGCCCGACCAGGCGGCCATTTTCGTCCACTACCGGAATAGAGAGAATACTGCGTCTCTTCATTTCTGCGAGAACTTCGCTCCGGCTACAATTAATAGGAGACGTCAGTGGATTGCAGTTCATGACGGCTTCAACGGCCGTATTCAGGCTGACATCAGCCAGAATTGCCCGTCGGATGTCCCCATCCGTCAACACTCCCAATAATCTCTCCTGCTCATCAACAACCAACGCCACGCGCAGCGCTTCCTCATTCACGATGGACAAAGCATCGCGCAGAGAATCCCTGGGGGATAACAAGATTTTTTTCCAGTCTTTGCTCATAGCAAACTTATCTCTGTTGATAACTCCGCTCAGCCAACCGAGCGCGAGCAGGAAAGACAATGTGATTTTTCGGCAAATGGCAGGTCAATGTCGCTCCGGCACCAACAACGGCCTCATCGCCAACCTGAATCCCCTGAACAACGACAGCCCCACAACCCACGAATACGTTTTTCCCCAGAGTCACGTTTCCACATAACACAGCACGTGGAGCGAGATGACCATTGTCGCCAACTGCGCTGTCGTGCTCGACAATGGCCCCTGAGTTGATCAGAGTGTTGTTACCGATGCGCGCACAGCTCTGCACAATGGCTCCCGGCATAATCTGTACCCCCTCGCCGAGAAATGCGTGGGGCGAGATAACGGCCTCTTGTGCTACTACGGATGCGAAGCGATAACCTTTTTCGGCATAGCGCGAGAATATCTTGGCCCTCAGATCGCTTCCGGCCACGAAACCGATGCCATTTACCAGCAAGCAGCTATCAGGGGAAGCATTCGTACTGAGTGTCTCTTCCTGCCACAGCGGTAATCCCGCCAATGCACCCTCGCCCAATGAATCAGGCGCAACCAGTGCCAAAATGGTCTGTCCCTGGCGGGTGAGAATGTCAGCCAGTACGGATGCATGCCCCCCCGCGCCTATCACTATCAGCGGTTTATTCATGAATCAGATCTCCCATCTGGTAAGCAACACTTGCGCGTTTCCCCTGAACATCCCACCAGGAATAAGGGCTCATGCCATTACCGGGCCGCTTGATTGTCACGTTATGCTCATCAAGCACAGCACCCAATGGAATGTCGCAGGCTGCAACCAGGCTCTTGCGGGCAACCGCTTTATTTTTCAGCTCACACGGGCGCGGGCTCTTAATGCCATTACCCAGCGCGGCCTCCACATTCCGAATACCCTGGACCATTGCGGCCAGCTCTTGCGGCTCCAGTGAGGCCTTGTGATCAGGCCCTTGCATGGTCTTGTCCAGTGTGAAGTGTTTTTCGATAAGACAGGCGCCACGGGCAACTGCCGCAACAGGCACGGTGACCCCCTCGCTATGGTCGGAATAACCGACCGGCAATCCGAAGGCATGAGCCAGGGTATCCATGGCTTTAAGGTTGATGTCAGGCATCGGTGCCGGATATTCGGTAGTGCAATGCAGCAACGTCACGTTGTTTCGCAGCGCCTCTTGCCCCTTCTCAGAGGCAAAGGCCGCCATAAAGGCCCCCATACTCGGCACGGCATCCAGCTCTTGGGTCATGCCAAAAGCGATCACGCCAAGGGCCGATTCCACCTCTGCCAGCGTCGCCATCCCCGTGGAAACGATCAGTTTGCAGCCGCTACGAGCATGCCTGAGGACAAAGGGGGCATTAGTCAATTCACCTGACGGGATCTTCAGGGTACGCAGTTTGAGCACTCGGACCAGAAACTCGAGACTTTCGTCATCAAAAGCCGTGGAAAGAAATGCGATTCCCAGCGCTTCACAGTGCCTGATAAGACTAAAGTGCGCCTCAAAAGGGAGCTCAAGCCTGGAGAGCATGGCAAGCTGGTTTTCTGCTTTACCAGTATTGACCGTCTGATAATCAGCTTGCTGGGCATGGCTCGTGACCAGGTTCGTAGCCTTGAAAGTTTGAAATTTCACAATATCGGCACCGGCCCGATGGGCGGCATCGACAAGCGCATGAGCAAGAGACTCATCACCGTTATGATTCACACCAGCCTCGGCGATAATGCTGATCATTGGGGCAAACTCCTGGTTAGATCATGAAAAATTTTGACCGATTCGAGCGGGCAGGTACGCAGTACATCCACAATGCGCTTGCTCACGTCTCCCATGCCATACGGGTTAGTAAAGGCATCGGTGGACAGCGGCAACAGCGCTTCTTTGATGGCTGAAGCGATAGATAAGCGTTCCGGCTGGCAATTCACCACACTGGCAGCAGCCATGCGGCCTTTCTGCCGTTGCCCGATATTCACCGTTGGCACCTTAAGTGAAGGGACTTCAATGATGCCGCTGGAAGAATTGCCAATAACGGCAGAGCAATGTTTTACCGCACTGAGGTAGCGCTTATAGCCCAGAGAAGCGATCGCCATGACTCGTTCAGGCTGAGAAGCTGCATAGTGCTCAAGCTCTGGGATGATTTGGCGCCCACCGTCATCAGCATTGGGATAAGTCACTATCACCTGATAATCAGGATAATCATCCAGTGCTTTCAGCAATGACCGAAAGCTTTCAACTGCTGGTTCAGAGGAGAGTGTGACGGGGTGATAAGTCACCACGAAAAAGGGATTGTCGAGCTTGAACCCAATGGAGGCCTTAAGTTCTTCCAAAGACATCAACGGTGTCTTGCTGATGTGGTCAAGGCCAACTGCCCCCGGATTAAAAACGCGATCGGGATGTTCCCCAAGCTGGATCACGCGCTGACGATAGCGTTCATTGGCGGTGAAATGGAGATAACTCAGCTTGGTGATGGCATGGCGAATGGCATCATCGTAAGCACCTTCCGTGATTTCACCACCGTGAATGTGAGCAATGGGAATACGCATGAGCATCGCCGACTGCGCCATCGCAAGTGCCTCGTAACGATCTCCGAGGATAACCAGCAGGTCCGGTTGCAGTCGGGATAATGCATCGGCCATCCCAATCAGTGCGACGCCCATACTTTTGATCACGCCTACCGCGGTATCAGAAGAGAGCAGCATTTCGATACGTTCATCGATCTGAAAACCGTCCTGCTCAATCTGCCGCCAGGTCATCCCGTATTCGGGTGACAGGTGAGCACCAGAGACAATGACTTTCAGCTCCAGGTCAGTGGCAGCCGAGATATCTTTCATCAACCAATAGAGCAAACCATATTCCGCCCGGGTGCCAGTAAACACTGCGATCCGTCTCATTTCATCAAACCTCAACCGGCGAGCTAGGCAAGTTGATCACCCGGCTTTCAAGCCACTCGGAAACCGTCAAATCCCCTCTATGTGCATGAGAAAACATGGGTAACCGATGCATAAGTTTCCAGACAGGACGCGTCATGACGCCAGCCGCATTGGTTTCTGTCAGTAGCGCGTCGCGCTGTACTTCGCTCTCGCAGATAATGGCGTTGAGCCAGTAATTGGAACGCGCGTAGCTGGGTTCCAGTACAAACTGGCAATCATGCTTACGGAAGAACTCAGCGTAATGCTGTGCTAACGCTCTTTTCTGTTTCAGGAAAGTCGGCAGAGCTTCCATCTGGGCGCACCCCAGCGCGGCATTGAGGTTCGGAAGGCGATAGTTAAAACCAGCCTCATCATGGTGGAATTCGTAAGGATGAGGCACCTTTGCCGTCGTGGTGAGGTGTTTGATGTGATCCCCTTGTTTCGCGGTCTGGCACAACACCATGCCACCGCCACCGGTAGTAATGATTTTATTGCCGTTGAAACTCAAGGCGGCGAATTCGCCCACGGTCCCGGTATGTTTGCCCTTGTAGAAAGAGCCAAGGCTCTCAGCTGCATCCTCAACCAGCGTCAGTCCCCATTGCTTGCACAGCAATAGCAGCTCATCCAGCTCGGCTGGGTGACCGAATGTGTGCATCGGTAATACGGCTTTAATACGCTGTCCGGTACCCTTGTGATAGCACCCCTGCCCAGTCAGTTTCGCGTGTTCGTATAAATACGCTTCAACCGCCTCTGGACACAGACTCAGGCTGGTTTTCGCAACATCGACCAATACTGGCTGAGCACCCATGTGGTAGAGCGTGTTGCAGGTGGCAACAAAAGTCAGGGCCTGGGTGATAACCAGGTCCCCTCGCTCAACGCCAGCCTGATGCAATGCGGCATGAAGTGCAGCTGTTCCATTGACGGTCGCGACAGCACGCGCACTCCCGGTATACGCCTCAATCTTGCGTTCAAACTCATCAACATATTTGCCCACGCTGGACACAAACGTACTCTCTAAGGTGTCGGCGACGTTTGCCTGCTCCTTTTCAGAAAAAGTCGGCGCATGTAGCGGGATGAACGCATTGGTTTTATAAATGTCACGAATAAACGCGACCAGCTGGGTTGATTGCATTTGATTCACCTTACATCTTTGCGTCGAGGTACTTGCCCGTCTCTTGATGGCCAAAATCGGGCAGCATTTCAAAGAAAAGGCTAACGATATCGTCCTTGCTCCATTTCCGGTCGCTTCTCAACGCATCGATTTTTTTCTCAAAGGCATCCAGTAATTCTGGCTGGTATAGGGGCGCATTTTTAATCACGCCAATACTATTGAAGCGCCCCATATCCAGCGTTTCTTCTTCGGTGAAAAACTCTTCGAAATCCTTTTCTCCGGTTGTATCACTGGTGGTGAACAGGCAAGGCCAGCTTCCCTGTGCCGGCAATATACTGGCGAGCTCACGCGCCTCATTTTCATCATGGCAAAGATACGGCTCGTAACCATGATGTCTGAGGTATCTGGTGGCGATATCAGCAAAAGAGATGAGATGCAGTGTTTCGCTCAATTTTGGGAAGAAGATGTCTCTATTTTCACCGAATATGCAGGACATCAAACAAAGCTCGCCCGACTCCTGCGGCGTAACGAAGTAGCGTTTAATATCATGAGGAGCAACCAGTGGCTGCCCCTTCTGCAAGCGCTGATTAAAACCATGCAACAGCGAACCATCGGAGAATGCGACATTGGCAAAACGCGCCGTCGACAGGGTGATTTGCTCACTTCTGCGCATCAGGAACATCTCCATGATCCGCTTAGAAGCGCCCATCATATTGACCGGATTAGCCGCCTTGTCGGTGGATACGCAAAAGTATTTTTTTACGCCTGCTGCAATAGACTGGCGAAGGGTCTTGTCGGTATTTAATACGTTGACATCGATCATTCTCATCAAAGTCCACGGGTCTTTTTCGCTGCGTACGTGCTTGAGTGCCGACAAATTCAGCACATAGTCATATTGGCCGTCAGCCTCAATAAAAGCATCATATTCGACCGAACCAATATCCAGCGCGAAGGTTTGAAAGTCCCCAGGGATATAACCAAACGAGCTGCGGATATCGCGCACCAGCTCGACCATGTTATTTTCACTAATATCAATAACATGCAACTTATTTGGCTGACGTTTGAAAATCTCTTTGGTGACCGCCTGCCCAATGGACCCCGCCCCTCCTAAAACCAAAAAGCGGGACTCAGACACGCGTTGATTCAGTTCTGAATCAACGCCAGCAAGGTCACAAGCAAACAAGGCGTCGCTGCGCCCAATAAGGGATAGCATCAAATGAGATTTCATCTATTACCTCTGCTCACACCAGGATCACATATTTCTTCTGGGCATTGATGATCCCGGTGATCAATTGGGGCTGAGAGCCCAGGCTACCGACGGGGCCATATTCCACCCAGTGATAACCATAGGCGCGCAGGTCATTCCGGCCTGCTGACGCCGCGAAGCAATCGAAACAAAACCCCGCCTCTTTGACTGCCGCCAAAGTGAAGGCTTGAAGATCATTGCGTGTCACAGTGCTCATGCGATCGCACACGGCGGCAAAATCGGGGCTTGTCTCATCAATGACCAGAGTGCACAGGAAGCCCATGCGGATCAGATCGTCGATGCTTTTTTCCAGCGCATTGAACTCATCCGGGTGACCGATATGAAAACCGAGTACCATTTTCTTCTGTGGCAACGCCAGGCCTGCCCCCCTCGCAATATCATTCATCGTCCTCTTACCCGCCAAAGACTGACTGGTGTAAGCATCCCAATATGGATAGGGGATTTCGCCGCGCCGATAGAGTTCGCTGTAAAGTACGATCTGCCGTTCATCAACAATCTCAAGCAGTAGAGCCAGACGGAGTAAAGGCCACTTGTGCAGCGCCACCTCACGAGGGACATTCTGCTCAGGAGGCGCGAGGATGAAAGGGATCTGCTCTTTGCACAAACTGAGGTGACTACTGGACATAAAGCCACAGATCCCACGGATCGGTGTTTTGAGCATCAGTAGTAATTCCATCGGCATTGACGCAGGCAATGGGATCAGTTTGGGGTTTTTCTGTTCAATAACGTCATTCACGACGTGTCCCGCCGGATGACCTTTAAACAGCAGACTGGGTTTGCCAGCAATATGAAGAGGAGAACCTGATTTGCGAATATGTTTAAGCAAATCGTGATGCAGCCGGATGATCCCCCTGGCTGCTAAGCCGCGTGCATCCTCAACGTTTTGCGAAGTCCCCAACACAATGACGGCATCCGTATGTTGAGCAAACAACGCTTCGATGGAGGCCCGTTCAACACCGACTGCGCGGAATAACCAGTCCTGTTGATGAGGAGCCAGAGAAGAAAAATCGTTCCAGTCCGTCCGCTCCAGCCAGGGCAGAATTTCCTCGGCCAACGTTTGTAAGGCAGGCAAGCGGGTCATAATGTCTGGTCGTACCATGTGGTAACGAGTGGGATAAAAACGGTGCCACCCCTGCCCGACAATTATTTTGTCCTGCCCTGGGACCGTAAACCCTACGCTGCGCGGCGTTTCATAGAGATAGCTACGCAGACGGGCCAGAACCGCCTCTCTCTGCACCAGGCGTTCCGGCTGATCATTGAGCTTGAGCAACTCGCAATAATCAAAGGTGCCATCTTCATAGAGATGAACCATCCGCACCGGATACTTGAGAAAGTGCAGCGCGTTAAGCAAGGGGGCCAACGCATCAGAGCTATAGATAAGGTTGGAATGGACCTCAACCTCGACGCTGCCATGCTGAGCACACAGCGCCATCAATCGTTCGTAGACCTCTCGCACCGGGGCAATGCCCTGTCGAAAATGTTGATGACGCGGATGTAGTTGTTGACCATCCTGCAATGTCGAGCGACCCCAGGTGGTGAGGGAGGTGGTGTTTTCCTCTTCACTGTGACGGCAAAAATGCAACAACTGTTGCAACATCGGCATCGTAAAGGGATCGAGATAAATCCGCACAAGATGAGGTTGAGGCTGGGTCATCACACTAAATTCTCTGTCTTCGTTTATGACACCAGAGAAATAGCAAATATCGTGCCAACTCGTTTTTAAGCCGATGTGGTTGGGCTTATCTACCAAATACGCATCAGAAAGGTTAACGCTCCCCTTCTGCAAAAAATGACGCAATAAAAAAATCTTTCAAATGCGTTTAAGTTGCCGCATCAACCTGTCGTTATTTCTCAGGGATGATGGAGAAGCACGGCTACCGGGCCCTCCACTTAAACTTATATACGTAAGGAGTCTTACCGTGGCTATTTCAATCCAGACTAACTATGCATCCCTTGTTGCCCAGAACTCCCTGGCTAAGTCTACTGAATCTCTGAACACTTCTATGGAGCGTTTAGGTACTGGTTACCGTATCAACAGCGCAAAAGATGACGCTGCAGGCCTGACTATCGCTAACCGTATGAACACCGATATGGTCGGTATGAACGCCGGTATCGGTAACATTGAGAAGACTCAGGACATGCTGCAAACCGCCGACCAGGCCATGGCCGAGCTGACCAGCATCACCGACCGTATGACCGAACTTGCTACTCAGGCATCGAACGGAACCAACTCAACCGCCGACCTTGAAGCTATGGACTCCGAGTTCCAGAAACTGGCAGATGAAGCGAACCGTATCGTTACCGATACCCAGTACGCTGGTAACAACCTGTTCGATACTCTGGCAGCGGGTTCTATTAATGTGCAGATTGGCCGTAACGGCTCTGCTGACTCCATCAGTGTTGATGTTTCCAGTGGAATCACAACCATGCGCAGCTCAATCACCGGTCTGACTTCCATGTCTCTGACTGGCTCTGGTAGCGCCCAGGCGAGCCTGAGTGGCCTGACCACAACTTCTGATGATATTTCTGCAGCCCGCTCTGAAACGGGTGCCTACATCAACTCCCTGGAACACACCAAGAGCAACTTGATGAACGTCGAGATGAACACCGAGGTGGCGAAAGGCAGGATCATGGATGCCGACTTCGCGGAAGAAGGGGCCAACATGTCCAAGCAAATGATGCTGCAACAATCCGGCACCATGGTTATGGCCAACGCCAAGTCTATGACTGGTCTGGCACTGAACCTGATCGGCTAATTACTTGGCTTATCGCTGCAAAAATGGACTGCCTCGGCAGTCCATTTTTTTGTGACAAATACGGTTGTGCTACCCAAAAATGACAATTTATAAAAACAGGCACGATTATTGCTTTAGACAACCCTCACCACGAGGCATGAACAGACTATGATTAACCCCTCTTATCTGGCTAATTACTTTACCGCGCTTGAGCGTGCTCCTTACGATGAGCGCTATCAGGCCCAAATGGCCGATGTCGACGGTCAGATAGCCGCCTGGGGCGAAATTGAAACCGCCATTACCAGCGTACAGACAGCGGCCAAAGCACTTTATGCTGATAACGACGGCTTTAACACCACCAAGGCATCCGTATTACCGGAAAACTCCGGTGCCACCGTCTCAACCGGCTCAGGTGCTATCCCGGGTCACCATGAACTCTATGTAGAGCAGGTAGCCAAGGCACAGCAGGAATCGCTCAACTTCGGTACCAGTGGCAACGTACCCGCAGGCACGCTGACTATCAGTGGCACCGATGCGGATGGCAATCCACTGACCCTGAGCATCGACACCAGCACCCTAAATCCACCTACCGTAGAGTCGCTGTCCAACGCTATTAACGCTCAGGGAGACGACCTGGGGGTATCAGCCTCAGTGCTCAAGGACGACACCGGCAGCTACAACCTGGTGGTGACCAGTGACGATACCGGGACAGATAATGCCTTTACCGTCAGCTTTAGCGATCCTTCTGTCACTCAGAAACAGCTAAGCCCACCGCAAAATGCCATTGTCTGGTACGGCGGCCAAAATACTGGCATCAAGTACGAATCAGCGAGCAATACCATCACTGATATGATCCCTGGCGTCACGATTAACGTCACCCAGCCGGGTCAAATTACGATTGATGTCGTACCGGACACCGAGGCGATCACTACCGACGTACAAGCTTTTGTCGACAGCTACAACGCCATGCTCGACGTATTCACCACCCATGTGAACACGCCTGATGGCGCGCTCTATGCCAACGGCTCGGCACGTGGCATCCAGAACAGCCTCAAACAAACCTTCTATACCGTGAGTCCGGACGGAATGATGATGGCCAACTACGGCATCACCTCGGACCCCTACACCGGCAAGCTGACGCTGGATACCGAAGAGCTGCAAACCGCGCTCACCGAAAACCCTGAAGATGTGGCGGCACTGTTCAAAGACGTGGCCACGCAGATCGACGACCTCGTTTACAACTACACGGCTACCAGCGGCACCATCTACAACGCTCAGCAAAGTCTGGACAAAGAAAAAGCCAGTATCCAGTCAGATATGGACGCGCTTGATCGCCGTATGGATAAGGTCTACCAGCAATACCTGAAAGAATTCACAGAGATGGTCGAGTACATGAACATCATGAATGCCACCTCGGCCATGTTCCAATAACCAGGCAGGAGTCGCCATGTTTAACAATGACAACCCGCTCATCGCTTATCGGCAGAATGCAGGTGCGGCGCGTATCGCCGCAGCCAGTCCACAACAACTGGTAGTCATATTACTCGAGCACCTGCTCGACGAGTTGGACTATATCGAAAACTACATCGCCACCATGCAGCTCAACCATAAAGGCGACAGTATCAGCAAATGTCTGGAGATCCTCCATGTGCTGGATGCCAGCCTGGATACCCAAAATGGAGGGGAGCTGGCGGAAAACCTGCACCAGCTCTACGACTTTTGCAGTCGCCGCCTTCTGACCGTCAACTTGCGCAATCAGCCAGAACCGCTGGCTGAAGTGCGCCGGGTCATTATCCCGCTCAAAGAAGGTTGGGAAGGTACTACGTGATTGACCTCATCAAACGGCATGGTGAGCAACTGCTTACCGCCATGGAAGATGCAGCATCCAAACGCCAATGGAAAACGTTGATTCGACTGGACGGCCAGCTTGCCGAGTTATTGCGCCGTCTAAATGAGCAACCCAAGCTCAAGGAGCAATTACCGATGGCCCTGTGGCAGGCTCGCCACCGGCAAATCATCAACCAGTTGGAAGCCCGCAAAGCCTGGCTGGGTGAACGGCTGCGTGGAGATAGCGAGTTGCGGGAAGGTAAACGAGCCTATCGCGAAGTTCAGTTGTACGGAGGAGAAAAACAGTGATTCAGCCTGCAGCAAGTCAATCCAGCGGAAGTCAGGCTTCCCCTGCATCCGGAAAAGTGACTTCCCCGACATTCGGAAACGTGACTTCCCCGGCTTCCGGAAGTTTCACTGCCCTGTCTCAGCCCGTACCGGAATCCTCCTCCAGTGCAAAGTCTCCTTCCGCCAACGAGTTGATAGCGAAGATTGAGCAATTGCGTCACATGCCAGGACAGCCATCTGACTGGCAAACCAGACTCGATAAGGTACTGGAGACGCTCCGTTCCCATGAACAGGGCGACAAAGCAGCCTCAGATACACTGATGGAAGCAGTCAGCCAGTTATGGCAACGACAGTCACAAGAGCCCGCGACGATGGAGCAAATGCAGCAGTTTTTAGCTGCACTACAAAAAACGTTGGCTGAACAGCCCAATAGCGAGCAGTTAATTTCGCAGCTTCGCGGTATGCAGGATATACGCCCTGTCCCCTTGGGGCAGCATGCCAGACTGACCGTTGGCGATCTCCAGAAGCAAGCCCCCCATCAGATTGGCAAAATCGCCAACGGTGCTCCGATGGCCCCTTTACAGGCACAGGCTCTTCTGACCCAACCCCAGATGGACGCCCAACTGCTCTCACAATTAACCACCGCAGCCCTCAATGGTGAACAGCTCAGCGAGCTGACTAATCTCGCTCAGTTGCGCCAGGCGCAGCCTCAACTGCCTGTAACAGCAGGAGCCATGAACCGCGCTATGCCGGGGACAGTCGGGCATGAATTTTCCCCTCTGACCCTCGACAAGCAAACGTCCATGTGGGCCGAGCAGATGCTGGCACCGCTTACGGAGCGCTTGCGGGTACAGAGCCAACTAGGAGTAAAGCAGGCGACCTTGCGGCTTGATCCACCCAATCTGGGCAAGCTCGACCTTCAAGTGCGGACGGAAGATGACAGGGTATTTATCCAGATTTCCGCCACCAATCCGATGGTCAGAGACCAGTTGCTGCAATTAAGCGATCGGCTGCGTCAGGATATCTTGCACGGCCAGGCCTACAGCCAGGTGAGTGTCGAAATCGGCCAACCCGGTGGTGAACAACCCGCAGGTCAGGGTCAGCACAACGGTGGCAACAATCAGAACATAACCCAGGCCATAGAAGGTCACGAGGAGCAGGAGTGGCGTTCACTCGCGACCACTTCTGACTATAACCTGGACACTTACGTCTAATTTCTCTTGTGGAATGAGATCTATACCCATGGCAAAAAATATCATCATTATCGTTCTCGTTGTCTTGCTGGCTGCCGTTGGGGGCTTTGTCGCCCTCGGCGGGAAGGAAGGAGTGCAAAAATTAATTGGCTCGTCTGAAACCAGCAAAAAAGAGCCAGCCCCCGAACTACAGATCTACAGCATTGAAAAGGTGCTGTTAACTCTGCCGGAACCAGGTCAAGCCAAGGTTCATCACGCTCAGGTTGATGTCGTGCTCACCAGTTTCGATCCTAAAGCCATCGAGACCTTCAAAAAACTGGACCCTTTGCTACGCAACATCATTATTGAAGTCTTCGCCGAAAAAACCTTCAGCCAGCTCAAGGACACGAAAAACTTTAGCGCGCTGCAAAGTGAAGTTCAGGCTGCTTTGACGGTGGCTCTGGTCAAGTACAAGATCGAAATCAAGCTGCTGGACGTGAAATTTAGCAAGATGGTTTTGCAATAAATAGGTTGCCACGATGCCGATGTTTGCCACCAGCAATACCGCGTTCTTTGAACAGCTCCAGGAACGCAAGAATATTGAGAGTAATCTGCTTCGGCAGTACCTCCCTCTCGTCCACAAGCTGGTCAATCAGCTACGCAGCCATGCGGGTCCCGTCATGGGGCGAGAGGATATGGTCCAGCTCGGTCTGATGGCGCTGCTGGATGCACTCCGTCGTTATCCAGGCCAGCTGGATGACGGTTTTATGATCTATTGCAAACAGAAAATACGAGGCTCCATCCTCGACGAGTTAAGGAGACTTGACTGGCGTTCACGTAGTGTCCGCCAGGAGGCTCATCGGCTTAATGACATCACCCGCCAACTCACCCAACGTCTTGGTCGTTCACCCAAACCGGATGAACTGGTCGAAGAAATGGGGATCACCGCTGATGAGTTGAGAACCCTGGAGCAGGATACTCACGCCAATACCCTGCAAAGCCTGGAAACCTTACTGGAGCAAGAGCCGCATTACCATCCAGCGGGCCGCGACACCACAGAAGTGCTGGATAAGCAACGCTGGCTAGGGCAGGCCCTTGCACAGTTGCCGGAGCCTGATCGTCTGGTACTAAGCCTTTACTACCAGCACGAACTCAACATGAAAGAAATTGCGGCCGTCATGCAGAGAACCGAAGCCCGTGTTTGCCAGTTGCACAAGCAGGCCGTATCCCGCCTGCAAGCAATATTACAAAATGAAATGGAGTTGAATTAATGTTAAAAATCATCGGTATCCTGGTGGTGCTGGTCACGGTCATCTGCGGCTATCTATTTGCGGGTGGTTCACTGCGCATGCTCTGGCAGCCGAGCGAATACGTCATTATTTTGGGTGCTGCAGCGGGTTCGATACTGCTGGCCAACGACAAAGAAGTGTTGCGAGACATCGGCTCCCAATGCAGGCGGGCCTTCGTGAAACATGATGATAGAGACCTGTACCAGCAGTTCATCCTGCTCACCATGGAAGTCTTAGAAAACACCAAGCGCCAGGGTCTCAAGTACCTGGACGAACATATCGAGAATCCTCAAGAGAGTACTCTCTTTGCCAAATATCCCCTGATCTTGAATGAACTCCAGTTGGTCACCTTTCTTACCGATAACCTGCGCCTACTTTCGATGGGAAAAATAGAAGGGTACGAACTGGAAGCGATTCTCGACAAAGAGATTGCCGCGATGGTGGAGACACGCCTCGCCGCCTCTGTGGCTGTCGGTGGTGTCGCCGAAGCTATGCCCGGTTTTGGTATCATGGCAGCCGTTCTGGCCATCGTCATCACCATGGGCAAAATCGATGCCGGTATCGTGGTTGTTGGCCTTAATGTCGCAGGTGCACTGATAGGAACCTTCTTCGGTATTTTTATGTGCTACGGCCTGCTCAGCCCGCTGTCAGAAGCGATGAAAGCCACGGTAGAACGCGATATGACCCTGCTGTATGCCTGTCGTGAAGTATTGATCAACTTCGCTGCTGGTAAGTCACCACTGATGTCTGTTGACGCCGGTCGCCGCATGATCCCAGAAAAATATAAACCGACCTTCTCCGTAATGGAAACCTGGATCGAAGAGGGCAAGGCGCAATGAGTGACATTGGCGATTCCGATAAGAAACGCAATGCTAACAATGGCGATTCCGAGAAGAAGCGCAAGAATTCGATCATTATCAAACGGGTGACCAAAGTGAACGGCAGCGTTCACAAAGGGGCCTGGAAAGTTGCATTCGCCGATTTCGCCATCTCCATGATGGCGCTGTTCCTGGTACTCTGGATCATGGGGGCAACCACAGAAGAACAGCGCCAACAGATGGCAAGTGCCGTGGAATCTAATGAAATTGTTGAATTTGATGGTGCCTCTTCGATATTAGAAGGGGCAGGCGGTAACACGCTGCAGGAGAAAACTGAGAGCGCTTCCTCGACTAAGAAAGAAGAAGAGAGCTCAACGGATGCGTCAGACGAGGAAAAAAAGGAAGCCCTCTCAAGGTTAGCCTCCTATTACGAATCACAGGCACAACTCGGCCAACTGGCCACAGAGTTAACCCAGACCATTCAGGAGATGAAGGTCAGCGACAGTGTCGTTATCGAGGTGGTTGAACAAGGGGTCAGAGTCCGTTTCCAGGATCAGGCTAAAAAGCCGCTATTCGACAGCGGCAGCCGTCAACTTAGCAACTATTTCGTTAAGATATTACGCAACCTTGCCCCTGCCTTCTCGAAGATCAACAACAAGGTGATGATCAGTGGCCACTCCGATGCTACGCCACTTAACAATGCCTTCTACTCCAACTGGGAACTGTCGACAGAGCGCGCGATTTCAGCACGACACATACTGGTGCAAAACGGCATGTTGTCTGATCGCGTACTTCAATTGGCTGGTTATGCCGACACCATGCCGCTTCAAGGCAAGGATCCGCTGGACCCGGTCAACCGTCGAATAGAGATATTAATCCTGACCGAGAAGGGAGAAAAGGAGCTGAAAAATATGTTCAAACAGGGCCCAGCGTCTGAGCCATCTGCTCCTGCCACATCAGCCCCACCAGCGAGCTAAGTGGTTCAGTGTTGTCGGATGACGCTGCGCTAATCCGACCTACGAAGGAAGTTTGTCATTCAGACTGAGACAAAAAAGGGAACCGGTTACGGTTCCCTTTTTATATCAACATCAATACTCTTCTTGCCGCTCATCCGCTGTTGCCAGAATACTTTGTACTGTGCCGCGCGGCACATTGGCCTGAGTCGTGAACAGCATCAGAGGGTGAGATGATTCTTTGACAAAACAGGCTATAACTTGGTCCATCAGGCCATCAAGTTCCCTGGTGCCCAGATCGTTGGGTTGAACCTGAAGTTGCCCCATCCATTGTCTCTGCATTTGTTGCAGCATGAAGAAATGCGACTCAATCTCGCGATCAAGATTCACGATCCGGCTCTCCGCCAGTGCGATATCCTCTTCATTGCCCAACTTCCACAGACCCACTTCGCGCCAGGAGATATCAGGCTCCAGTTGTAGCTTGATGGGTTCACCGGTCGGGATGCGAACGCCACCACCTCGGATATAAAGCTGCCCGTTGACCTTCTTCCACTGCTCAATCGGCACGCTAAACGCCATCCCGCTCTTTTCACTGGCTCGAGATCGGATGCCAACTCGGGCAAAAGCACGCCCGACCTGACGAACTCGCGCATCCTGGAGCGAATCCCCTTTGATGCTTAGACCCGCCCGGACCGGGCGTCCTCCCAGTAATATCAATTCAAGGTGTTCATCCCGTCCAGCAGGAGCCAACAGGTTCAGACCCGCGATTGAAAACTCACGAATATCCTGATAACCGAGCAATGCCGGGCGGAACTCCTGGGTCAACAGACGCAGGTTACTGTAGTGGGTCTGAAAAGGGATCCTGGCCACTAACCGCTTCTGCTCTTGCAGTTGGGTTGTCCATCCCTTGAATGAGCCTGACTCTCTGATACCAACGAAGAGTCGCATCAAGTCGCGCAACCCTTGCCTGACTAACAACAGAGCGCGGAGCGTAATCTGCACAGCCGTTGCTTGCTGCTGCAAAGAACCTACCTGAGCCCAAAAACGATGTAAGTCATAGCGCCCAGGGAGAGGACGCAATAATGGAGGCGGTAGCTGCTCCAGTTCGAGCGTTTTTCCTGCGTCAACGGAGGAAGAGCTCGGAGGCGTCGCAAAACGCCTCCTCTGAAGCCCATCGAGAGTACCGAGGCGCTGGGAAGAATTAACAACCTTCATATCATTACATCATCTGGAATAAATTCATCTGAGACATGTCCAGATAAGTTTTCTGTATGGCCTGAAGAGCAACCGCTGACTCAGAGAGATCCATCGCCGCCTGAGCATAATCCAGATCACCAAACTGCCCTTGCAACTGCTGATTGAACATCAGGACATCAGTGTGAGAAAGCTGTACATCATCGACCATGTTCATGCGGCCACCCAGTTCAGCCAACTGCATGTTGACGGCATCCTGGAATTCGCCAACGGAGACCAGCAGTTCATCAGAAGCCTGAGCAATCTGTTCAGGTGTAGAGTTAGGATCACGCAGAATATCGACGGTATCATCAATGGTATTGAAGATGTCGTCGCCCGTACCAAACAGGTCAGCAAACGGGCTGAAGGCTGATTCGATAGTTGTGCCTTCACCGATCGGTACCGGGCGTGAGCCAGTGTCGCCCTGGTAGACCCAAGTGGTATCACCGGTGACCGGATCTGTTTCCTCGACGATTGGCGGCTTATCAGTGACATTGCCACCAAACATATAAAAACCGGTCGGTGAAGTGCCATTGCATTGCAGCGCCAGTGCTTCATTAAGTTCACTCAACTCGGCAGCATAGGCTTCCAGTTCTTCGGGCGAGGCTGTACCAGAACCAATGTTGATCGCAATCTCGGTAATACGATCGCAGATGGAGTTCATCTGGGTCAGATAGCTGTCGGCCGACATGAAAATAGACTCAAGGTTATTGAGATTATCCATGTAAGTATTGATCTGGTTTTCACTGTGACGCAGATCCTGAATGGCTCGTGCGGCCAGAGGATCATCGGATGGGCGCAACATGCGGTTACCCGTTGCCATCTTGGCTGCCGTCTCATAGTAACTGACGTTTGACTTGACCATTGCGGAGTACATGGTCGTGTTCATCATGTTGGAACTTACACGCATAGGAATTTCTCACAAGATTGTCAGACCCTCTCCCCCGCCAAAAGGCCGGAGAGACAGTCGTTAGAACATGTTCATGACGGTGGCAAACAGCTCATCGCTCGTCGCAATAACTTGAGCGTTGGCGACATAGTTCTGTTGGTAAGTCATCAGGCTCATCGCTTCCTCATCCATGTTAACCCCACTCACTGATGACCAGGAGTAATAGGCCTGCTCCATGGTGGACATTGCCATCTCGTAGGCCTCACGCGCACTAGATGCCGCACTTGCAACATGGCTATAAACAGCGTTATAGCTGTCGTTTAAGCTGAAAGAACCGCCGCCAAGTGAGTCGAACACGAAGGATTGATTCTGCACGTTAAGCATGTTTTGCAGATTACTGTTGTCACCCGCGCCACCAGTCGGCGAAGAGGCAAAAGCCAGATCGGCGTTGGTAAAGCCATCGGCCACCTCGATGGTGCCAGCCGGATCCGCTGGGTCGTAGGTGAACATCGGTTTACCTGGGTTGCCATTGAGATCATAGCCGACCACCTGCCAGCTGTTCATGGCATCCGCGAACTCTTGTGCAAACTCGTCGACGTAGGCCTGCGCTGGGATCAACTCTTCCTGATAGTATTCGTAGGTCGCGCCGAGTGCGCCACCGATATCCGGATTAAGATAGTAAACATCATCACCGAATTGTAATTCCAGCTTGCCATCTGAAGGCTGCGTACCTGAACTGAAACCGAGGGTAGCGGCCTCTCCCTGACTCACCAGCGGTTGTCCCTGTGGCAAAGTGACCTGAATAGTGCCGTCACCACAGTCGATCACGCTGACATCAAGCATTTCGGAAAGCTGGAGTACTGCCACATCACGCTGATCCTGTAAGGCACTGACATCCTGCCCTGAGGTCATCCCTTCCTGGATCTGCATGTTCAAATCTGCAATCTGCTTGGTCAGGGAGTTCACTTCCTGCACCATGGCCTGCATCGACTTGTTGACCTGATCAATCTGGTTTTCCAGGTTGCCGTCAATGTTAGTCATCTGGTTGCACAGCTCGCGAGCCGTGTTGAGTACGTCCTCGCGCAAGGCGGTGTTGCCCGGATCAGCCATGCAAGAACTGAGTGCGGCAAAATAACCATCCAGCCCCATCCCCAGATTGCCACCATCGGTCGCAAAGGTGTTTTCCAGAGCCAGCATATAGCCTGCATAGGCACCGGTGTAGCCCACTTCAGTACCCGCATCCCATGCCTGAGCCACCAGGTATTGGTCGGAAATTCGTTGTACGCCATCGATACTCACCGTGCCGTCGGCGTTGGTGGTTGTCATCAGCGAGTGCCGGCTGTAACCCGGCGTGTTGGCATTGGCGATGTTACTGGCAGTCACGTTCAGCCAGGCCTGCGATGCCTGCAAGCCAGACATCCCTATCTGCGACATATTACTCATGTATTTTACTCTCGCTACACACTCGATTGATGAGGGTTATTGTCCTGGCTGGCATAGGCTTTTAGCCCTTCTTCTAACTCAGCTCTACCAGACGTGTTCTCCTTCTCATTAAGAGCGACCTTATTCCCCTCAGGCTTAAATGTATTTTCCTGAGGTTGTGTCTGGCCAAATTGCTTGACCAGCATATGGGCCAGACCGAATGAGCCCTGGGCACTCAACCGCTGAGCGAGTTGTTCATCGCCCAGTTCACGATAGAAACGCTGAGTATCACTGGAAAACGGTGAATCTTCGGACGCCAGTGCATCGGTGGCATCGCGCATGTGCTTGAGTACTGTCTTGAGAAAGTGCGTCTCAAACAAGGAAGCCGCTTGCTCCAGCGCCTCCTGAGGGTTCTCCAGCTTGATATTGTTGAGGGATTGCAAATCGTAATAGGCTCTCTCTGGCCGATCGACAGGCTTCATTTCATTCCCCTTTATATGACGATAAGGTCAGCATCCAGCGCACCCGCTTCATCTAACGCTTGCAAAATAGACATCAGATCGCTGGGTGTAGCGCCCAATTCGTTCAATGACTTGACGATTTTATCCAGCGAGGTTCCTTCAGGCATGACGGTGATCCGCGGCTTTGCTTCAGACATGTTCACCGTGGAGCGTCGCACTTTCTCCGTGGTCCCTTCCGCCAGAGCATTCGGTTGGCTGATCTGGGTATTTTCAGTTATGGCTACCGTCAGGTTGCCGTGCGTTACTGCCGCTTTTCTCACATAGACAGTGTCGCTCATCACCACGGTGCCCGTGCGGCTGTTCAGTACGATACGCGGGCGCACACGGCCCTCCTGAATCTTTACCTCTTCGAGCATCGCGATGAAATTCACCCGTTGGCTGGGATCGGATGGTGCTCTGACCCGCACTGAGCCCGCGCTATAGGCTGAGGCAACACCGGCGCCAAACCGGGCGGTGATAGCCTGTTCAATATTGCGTGACAAATTGAAGCTAGGTGTTTTGAGGTTCAGGTTGACATAGCCATTATTGGCGGGTTGAGAAGGGACGGCCTTCTCTACGACTGCACCACCCGGGATCCTGCCCACCGTCGGTACGTTCACGGTGACACTGGAACCGTCACTCCCTTCGGCTGAGGCACCTCCCACCACCAGGTTACCCTGGGCGAAAGCGTAGACTTCGCCATCCACCCCATACAGAGGTGCCAGCAATAGAGTTCCTCCTCGTAGGCTCTTGGCATCGCCCACTGAAGAGACAGTGATATCAATGATTTGACCTGGGGAGGTCACATTACTGATCTCGGCATGGATGGAGACTGCCGCGACGTTCTTGGTTTTGGCCTGATTCTCCTCCTGAATGCCGAACTGGCGCAGCATGTTGCTCATCGACTGCGCCGTGAAGGTCACTTGGTTGCGATCGCCCGAACCATCCAGACCAACAACCAGTCCATAGCCGACTAATTGGTTCTTTCGCTCTCCGCCGATCTCCACCAGGTTAAGCAGTGGCGTCGCCTTAGACTGCACAAATGCAGGCCACAGAACCAGCCAACATATCAACATAATGCGCATGCTTTGCCTCATGGTTAGATTGGACTCCAGGGACTGTAGAAGAACTTGGTCAACCAACCTGGATTGTTACTATTGGCCATCGTGCCTCGCCCGGTATAACTGATGCGGGCATCCGCCAGACGCTGGGAAGAGACACGGTTTAGACCGTCAATGTCTTCAACGCGTACCAACCCACTCAAACGGATATACTCATCGCCCTGGTTAAGCTTGAGCCACTTCTCCCCCTTGACCTGTAAGTTGCCGTTAGGCAGCACACTGGCGACCACCACGGTGATGGCCCCTTGCAATGAGTTATTCTGAGAGCTCTGGGCACTACCATCGAAGTTGCGGTCCGCGCTGACGCTGCCCGATCCCTGCTTCGTCGTCCCTGAACTTCCTGTCGAATCCCCATTTGCAGAAGCATCACTGCTCTTGCCGTAACTGGTGTCAGCTTTCTTGCTGGAGGATGTTTTCTCATCCAGGGTGATCGTCAGCATGTCGCCAACCCGGTAAGCACGCCGATCCTGGAACAGGGTCATGACGTAACTACGGTTGTACAGGGTACCCTGGCTCGCATAGGTGACCGGCTGGGATTCCAGTTGCGGAGGGGCAAAACTCTCCTCTTCCGGCTGGCCTTGCGAGTCTGAGGAAGGCGATGAGCATCCCTGTATCAACAACCCCATTACCACCAGAGCGCACCATTTAGACCCTTTGTTCATGTTAATCCTTACAGCATCCGGTTGAGTGTCTGCAGCATCTCATCGGCCGCTGTCATCACCTTGGCATTCATCTCGTAGGCACGCTGAGTCGCAATCATGTCTACCATCTCTTGTGCCACGTTGACGTTAGCCCCTTCCAGCGTTCCTTGCTTGATGGTGCCGAAATAGTCTTCACCGGGGACACCCTCGTTAGGTGCACCGGATCCCTGCGTTTCCAGGAAGAGGTTACCGCCGATAGGTTCCAGCCCCCCGGTGTTGATGAAACTGGCCAATGTAATGTTGCCCAGCTCTTCCGGTTCTGCTGAACCTGCAACCACGGCAGAAACCGTCCCGTCTGTGCCAATGCTGAGGCCCGTCGCATTTTCAGGGATAGTGATCTGGGGAATCAGTGGCAAACCAGCGGCATTCACCAGTGTACCGTCGCTGTTAACATGGAATTGGCCATCACGGGTATAGGCCGTGGTACCGTCTGGCATCTCTATCTGAAAGAAGCCCTTACCGACGATGGAGGCATCGGTCTCCGCTCCGGTTGTGAGGGCACTGCCCTGCAGAAACATCTTCTGGGTGCCCACCACCTGGACACCAGTGCCGATTTGCAAACCGCTTGGACGCTGGTTCTGAGCATCCATCTGGGCACCAGCCTGAAACTGCTTCTGATAGAAGAGATCGTTGAATGCCACACGATCTTTTTTAAAGGCAATGGTGTTAACGTTGGCCAGGTTGTTGGAGATAACCGTCATCTTGGCGTCTTGAGCAGTCAGACCTGTCTGACTAACAAAAAGGGTACCTTGCATTACTTTCTCACTTCATTAATTATCAGGCTGGGCGGATCAAACGGGTGGAAGCCTGGCTAAGCTCTTCCGCGGTTTTCATCATCTTTACCTGGAGTTCAAACTGTCGGCTGGTGTTAAGGATGGCGACCATCTCTTCAACCGGATTCACGTTACTGGCCTCCAGGAAACCGCTCGCCACAGGTACGGAATCATCCGCCGGCAAGGGAGCATTGCCGATTCTGGCCTGGAAAAAACCATCCGCATCTTTGACCAGGTTTGTCAGCTCGGGCTTCACCCTCTTGAGTGTTGCCACCTCCAGCAGCACCTCCCCCCCTGAGTCGGGAACCACGCTGACTCGCCCTTGTTCGGTGATGTTGAGCGATCGGTGATCGGGGATTTCAATCTGCTGACCATCCATGTCGAGCACCGGGTACTGGCCCATCATCAAGATGCCGTTCTCATCGATATGCATAGCGCCAGCGCGGGTGTAGCGCTCCTGGCCATTCACCTGCACAGCCAGCATGCCTTCTCCACGAATACCGATATCCAGTTCATTGCCGGTATTTTCCAGCGGACCTGGCGCAAACTTGCTGCCCGTCCCCTGAGGGACGGCCATATGTCGGGTAGCCAGGCCATCGCCACCAACCGCATAGCTGCGGGCACGCTCATAGTCGGCACGAAAACCGGTGGTATTCACATTCGCAAGGTTGTTGGCATGTACCTGTTGGGAAAGCATGCTGCGATTAGCGCCGCTCATGGCGGTGTAAATCAGCTTATCCATCAGATGGCCTGCATCAGTACTTGATCAAGCTGACTCTGCACTGCGATAGCTTTGGTGTTGGCCTGGTAGTTACGCTGCACTTCCATCATGTAAACCATTTCGCCCGTCACGTCGGTAGTGGAGTTTTGCAACGACTGGGACTCAATTCCGCCATAGACGCCAGTCCCCGGGGTACCATAGAGTGGCTGACCGGAGGTTGAGGTCTGGGTCCAACTGGTGTTGTCCGCCACTGCCAGAGCTTCCGGGTTCGGGAAGGTCGCTAACACAACTTGCCCTTGCAGCATCGTCTCGCCGTTGGAGTAAGTCGCATAGATATTGCCGTACTCATCCACCGTCACACCGGTCTGATCGCCCGCGGGGTAACCATTGGATGAGTTAAGTTGGTTACTGAACGGCACCGCATACTGAGTGGTTTGGGTCAGATCAACCTCAATGCTCATGGCGCCAGCGCCCTGAAGCAGAGGATCATTTAGCGGAATGTCCAGGGTAAAATTGCCGCCGGAAACTAAGTTGCCGTCAGTGTCAAACTGCAAAGTCTGCGGACCCGGAGGGGTGCAATAACCGTTTGCAGGCTGACCATCCATATAAACCTGTACTTCCCAGGAACCATCCGCCGTTTTGGTGTAGTACTGGGAAACGGTGTGCTGGTTGCCCATAGAGTCATAGACCACAGTCGAGTTAGTGCTGTGATAGCTGTTTGGGTCAGATGGATCAAAAGTCGTGGTTGTGCGGTCAATAATCTCTGCGTTCTGATCGAGGTTCATTCCCAGATCCACGTCGCTGGTCTCCATCGGCGGCATGGAACCGTTATCTAATTGCAGATCGTCCAGTTGCCCGCTCATGATGTTGCCGTTTTCATCGACCGGATAACCTTGTACGCGGTTACCGTTGCTATCGACGATATAGCCATCTTCATCCTGGTGGAAGTTGCCAGCACGAGTGTAATAGGTCTGGCCGTCGGCACCCTGGGTGATAAAGAAACCATCCCCGGTGATCGCCATGTCCAGGTCACGTCCGGTGAAGGTCGTGGTACCTAACGCAGAAAAGTTTTGCGTGGTATAGCCTGACGATACCCCTGCTGCCTGGCCGCCTGCATAGAGGGCCGAGAAGGTCGTCGTGGACTCCATATATCCAACCGTTGCCGAGTTGGCAATATCCATGCTGATGGTATTGAGGCTTTGGCTGGCGGCGTTCAGGCCACTTACCGAAATTGCGTAACTCATAGTTTCGTTTCCTCTGTGGTATCGTCCCCTCCTTGGGATGGAGGAGCGCTAATTTTCGAAATATCAAACAACGGCACCATGCCAACCCCTTCAACATCCAGCATCAAGCCCTCTTGTCCTTTAAGGGTCACGGAGTTCACAACCCCGCTGAAATAGGTTGGTGTTGTGCCTATTTCGTCGCCAATGACAGTCTCGGCCTCAATGCGATACTCACCTTCAGGCAAGCCAAGCGTCTTGCCATCCAATACAAAAGCAACCTCGCCGGCCGTCTGCGGCCCGAGCGTTACCGTGCCCACTTCAGCGTCAAATTCGTCATAGATCCGGATGCTGACGTTGTCGTAGTCCTTATCCAGCAGCAGTTCCCCTTCCAGAACGGTTTCGGGGCCCAGCGTGACCGAGTCATCAGGTGCGGTGACCGTATTGCCGATCAGCTGCTCGGTTGATACAACCAGGTTGTTTTCCGCTACGGCATAAAGCGCATTCATCGTCATGCGCATGTATTCCATACTCGTCACCTGGGCGAACATCGCCATCTGGGTGACGAATTCGGTACTATCGACGGGGTTGGTGGGGTCCTGATAGGTCAACTGCGCCAACATCAGATCGACAAAGACGTTGGCAACCTGGGGAGGGGCTTCCCCTGTTTCGGAACCATCGGTGGGCTCCTCTGGCTCCTCTGTGGACGTGCTTGTCGTCGTGGCAGTAGGGGTTCCCGCTGCCGACGGTGTTGCCTTTGCCTGAGTAGCCATGGCGCTCATTGGAGCCACCATGCCGTTAATCTGAGACAGCATGTTCTGTGATCCCGGCAGGCGATTACCCGGATAGGTGTTCACAGGGTTAAGAGCCGCCGTTTTCATCAGACCCGGTCTCCCATACGCAACAGGCTCTGCTGCATGCTCTTAGCCTGATTCAGGATCTCGACGTTGGCCTCGTAGTTACGAGAAGCTGACAGCATGTCGGCCATCTCTTCCACCACATTGACGTTGGAGTAGTAGACATAGCCTTCAGCGTCTGCCAGTGGGTTATCCGGCTCGTGACGCTTCTGCACAGGCTGATCCGTCTGGACAATTCCCTGAACGGCTACCCCAGCTGAAGCAGCACGCTCGGTGGCGCTCAGGGTCGGATCATTGTAAATAGTGCTAAATACGGGCTTCAGAGCACGATAGGCTTCTGCTTCGCTACCGCTGATCGAATCGGCGTTGGCCAGATTGCTCGAGATGGTGTTGAGTCTCAGGCTATTCGCGTTGATGGCGGTACCGGCGATGTCATAAATTTTTCCGAAGGACATGGCGTGTTTCTATCTCGTCTTGTCTGTCTAATGTTGAGTGATTACTTACCGTCAATCGCAGTGGCAAGCCCGTTGAACTTGCTGTTGAGAAATTTCAGGCTGGTTTGGAAATCCATCGTATTCTCGGCAACCCTTGCTTGTTCGATGCCCGCTTCTACCGTGTTACCGTCACGAGTCACCTGATGGGGGTTGCGATATTTCAGGTTCAATCCAGCCTGAGTCATGCTCATTGCCGGGATAGGAGCGACGATGTCGTCAGGAGAGGAAACACTTCCTTCGGGAACAGCGGATCGAAATTCCAGATCTCGTGCGGCATAGTTCGGTGTATCGGCATTGGCTAGATTACTGGCCAAGACCCTGCTACGCTCCACGCGAAAGTCGAGCGCTTCCGGGTGAATTCCAAGCGCCTTTTCGAAACTGATTCCCATCTACCCTCCTCCTAATAGTTCAGTAGAGATGAAACGACACACAGCCAAAGCAATTTCCATGCCAATAATTTCCACTCATCTAATTGAGGGGAGATCGGCGCGCTTGTCGAGTCTGTGCCTCGCCGCCACACTATTGCTGTTTTGCGCCAACAGTCTTGCTTCGAGCACACCTGCAACAGAGGCCCCAGCACCTGTTGGGGCGGCAGTATCCCCCCCGGGGGTCGATCCCGCTGCACTGAAGCTATTTGTCCACAACTACTGGCAACAGCGCTTCAAACAACACGCTGAACGCGTCAACTGGCGTGATTATCAATGGCAAATTGAAATAACTGTGCCTGAGGCGATCGGTAAACTTCCGCCCTGCCAGCAGCCCTATCAGGCGGAAGACTCTCAGAGTAAATTGCCGATTGGACGACAACCTCTGCGAGTGCGTTGCCCGGACTCTCCAGGATGGATGGTGACGACCCGCAGCCAAATCTCGGTATTGATGCCCGTGCTTGTTACAAGGACAGCTCTCTCGCCAGAACACTATTTGCAGGCAAGCGATCTCGCGGTCACCCAGACCCTGCTGACGGCTCATCAGGACGATGTACTAATCGATCCCGCACAGGCTATTGGCCGCCAGCCTCTGAGACCATTGCGGGCCGGTCAACCTGTGCGTAATAAGATGCTCGCCGCGGCTCTGCTGGTGCGCAAAGGCGATAATGTGCGCCTGACAATGAACGATGGGACGATGTCTATTTCCATGGAGGGGACAGCCCTGCAAAACGGGCAGAGGGGGGAAATCATCAGTGTCAAAAATGGAACTAGCGGAAAAATTATTTCCGCCTCGGTAACAGGTCCCGGCCAGTTACTCATTCAGACTGAGTCAGTGGTTGAAGACCCTGACAAATAAAACGGCATGTATATTGCATAATTAATGATTCTCGAACCAACGGTACATTAACGAGTGCCGCCTGCGCTGTATTCACCCCGAGTCGCCTTACCTGTGTCTGGAGCGAATCAGTGAACGCAGTTTCATTAAGAGCAATAAACGATGTCTGAAGCGCACCTGACCCAACACCTCGCTATCATTGCCCGCCGCTGGCCTGCTTTGGCAGAATCCCTCAACCAGATATCCCCACTGTCAGCGGCGAATGTGATGGAAGGGCATTGCGGCACTCTGTTGATCGATGGGGTTCAACTGACCAGCCGCCACAACCGGCTGGCTGAGGCACAGGTTCAGGCCAATTGCCTACCAGAAGTGGCACAGCTCAATGTCTACGGTGTTGGACTGGGTGACTTGCCGCGCGTACTACTTCTGCGTTCCACTCTGGAATGCCTTCATGTTTTCATCATGAACCGCGCCCTGTTTCTGCTCTCCCTTTCTGTCATGGAGCAACAGGACTGGCTGCAAGACTCCAGGGTATGTCTGGCGCTGGCCGACAGCGAAGAGGAGATCCGTCTGCCCTTCTTTGCCTTACCCGCCGAGTTGCATCTGGCTGAAGACAAGGCAAACCGGATACGGGATCGCCTCACCAGGGAAATAACGCTTCCGCATACCAACCGTCGTTACCAACAGCATTTCCCCATGCTACGACAACGGATCGCCGACAATAAACGGTTGCTGAAACGGGATGGTGATGTCGCTTCGCTCTTCAATAGCGCGGTAGGTTGCCAGGCGTTAGTCATTGGGGCCGGCCCAACCCTGGAGTCACATATCCCCCGCTTACAGGTGCTGCAACACCATGCGGATCGCCCGCTGCTGATTGCCGTCGATACCGCATGCCGGGCGCTGTTTGCTCACAATATCCGGCCTGATTGGGTTGTCTCTATCGACCATCTTATTGATGAAGAAAAACTTCCGCCCTCAGACTGTGGGCTAATCTATTTCCCCCTGGTCCCCACCCGAACACTGATGGCCTGGCGTGGAAAGCGCCTCGCGGCGTATTCCAGCAGCCCGCTCTACCAACCGCTGCGCAAGGTGCTACCAAAAGCACTGCTTAATTCAGGAGGAAGCGTTATCCATCCAGCCATTGATCTGGCCGTACGAATGGGTTGCGGTGAGATTACCTTGCTGGGTGCGGACTTTGCTTTCCCGGGAGGGAAAACCCATACCGGTTGGGACGTTGGCGCACTGAATACCACGCTTGAGCAAGCGAAGCATTGGGTGCTCAATGGACACGATCAACGCATCAGCACCAACGTGAGTTTCACAGGCTACCGTATTCAGCTTGAGCGTTATATCGCTACTCATCCCGAGGTCAGTTTCTGGAATGGTAGTCGCGAAGGTGCTGCCATTTCGGGTTGCCGCTATCATCCGGAGTTCACCTCATGACTATTTCGACCCGGCTCATTACGCTTGCAGGACAATTCCGTCTGGGATTGGCTCTGGATGCGGCATTGGAACTTCCGCCCCTGATGAAGTCGCTGCTTCCTCTACTGCCTACTCTCCCACCAGCGACACAACAGCAGTTACCGCAAATAATGTCGGCGATACTCGCCTGTCAGGAACGGGAAGATTGGCTCGGTCTTGCCGATTGGTTGGAATATGAACTACTTCATCTTCTTTCAGATCAGGTGTAGTGCGATGAAAAGCAGCACTTTGAAGATTTTTATTAAAAAAATGCAATGATAGTTAAAGTCTGACCTTACAACGGTCGCTTATCTAATCTTAGAAAGTGCTGATTTGGCATCGCGGTGCCAGGCAGTATGTCATTTTGTCAGTTTGTTCGAGTGGTTTAATTATGAATATTACGTCACTAGGTAGCCTTGCCGAGAGTTCGCTACAAAGTACTTACGCTAAGCAAACTCAGACTGTCGCCTCTGAGATCGCAGCGAGTGAAAACAACAAACCCCTGCAGGTCAATGCGCCGGCAGAAGCCCCTATCGATCAAAAAACTAATTCGAAGGACGCTAATAAAGAACCGTATACGCTGCCGCCTTCAGAGTTTCCGGCCGAAGTACCGATTAATGTCCCCGTGTCCGCAGCGCTGACCCAAGCACTTGCCAGTGAAGTTAACCAATTTCCCGATATTGACCATTCTAAAGTGGCCAACGTCATGGAAATGATCCGTGATGGCAAAATGGCCATAGACAGTGACGACCTGGCGGGAGCCATGATGGACTTTTACCAAGGGAGATAAACCGTTTTGAGTAATGCGAACGCTCGAGTCCGCCAGCTGATTGTCGATATTCATCAGGATGTTGTTTCCTATCAACAGATGGAACTGTTGCTCAAGGAACAAAACAGCAATCTTATTCGGCGCAATAACCCGGCAATCAAGCACAACAATGAACAACAGGTTCAACTGTTACATACCTTGCGTATGAGGGCCAATCAGCGTGTTCAACTGCTGCACTCTTTTGGATTGCAGGCCAATAGTGACGATCTGAAACGGCTGGCCTGCAAACTGCCAACCGCTATATCAGACAAAATGATGGCCCAATGGCAGCAACTGGAAGCCAGTGTCATTCGCTGCAAAAAGCTCAATGACCACAATGGCCGGCTGCTGGCCAATCAACAGTTGTTGATACGAAAACTGCTTAACACCGAGGAAAATTTTTACCAACCAGCAACCTGATGTCCGGCCAGCTCTTTTATTTCCGGCGCTACAACAGTAGCCAACCACTAGCTTGCTAAATAAGCGATACTGGTCACAGACAGGAACATATTCTTTACAACATCACAACTGTAGCGAAGTTGAGTGGAACGATTAACTAGCGGCAGTCAATTCAGCCAAAAAGCCCACAGGCAATAGTATATCCATGCTTTTTAAGTGGTATTGCTTGCTCCAGACTTAACTCAAATTCTGGATTGACACCTCCCATTTTAACCTTTTAAATTGTTAACAATATTCCTTATGTTTTGTGTCATATGAAAATTCTCCTGGTCGAAGACGACAAGTTGCTTAATCATCACCTCACCACCTTGTTGACCGAAACCAGCAACCAGGTCCACAGCACTGGCAGTGCTCAGGTTGCATTGCATTATGCGGCAGACTACCCAATCGATGTGGGCATCGTTGATCTCGGTTTGCCCGGAATGGACGGCTTGCAACTCATCAGAGAAGTGAGAGCGCTCAAGATTTCATTCCCCATCATTGTGTTGACTGCCCGTGGCACCTGGCAAGACAAAGTGGAAGGCCTGCAAGCCGGGGCTGACGACTATCTGGTCAAACCTTTCCAAAAAGAAGAACTATTGGCGCGGCTCAACGCCCTGGTTCGGCGCAGTGCCGGTTTCATCTCTCCTAAGGTCAAGGCTGGTGATTATGAGTTGGATCTCTCCCGCAAGGAACTGAGCATCGCCGGTCAACTGACGATACTGACAAGCTTCGAGTATCAGATTCTGGAGTATATGATGCGCAACGCCCGCCAGGTGGTTTCCAAGCAACTGTTGCTTGACCAACTGTACGGAGATGGTGAAGGGGATCCAAACATCGTAGAGGTGATGGTGAGCCGGGTACGCAAAAAGCTGGATCCAGAGGGAACCATCCAACCGATCTCCACTATCCGTCGTCAGGGTTATATCTTTAATCTCCCATGCAACTAAGCACAGCAGCCAGGCACCCTAACTCACCGCCAAGAACGCTATGAGGCTGAACCTCCGGTCCCTGCATATCAAGTTGATGCTAAGCACGATGCTTACCATTGCGATCATCATGTCCTTCTCGGTCTACATCCTCTATCAAGCTCACGTGGAAGAGCAGTCCCTGAAAGCCAGCACTCGTATGCAGGAGAACCTCGCCAGGATGCTCTCCTACGAACTACCGAACTCCCATGACAACACAGACTTCAACAACATCTCGCCAGAATCTATATCTCTGAATCTGGACACCTTAATCTGTCGCGCTGACGGCCAGTTAAGCTGGTCGAGCCTGAGTATTCCAGAGTTGATCAAGTCCAGCGGCACTCTCTGCCAGGATTTGAATAAGTATCTCAAGGACGTGGATCAAGACTACTTTTTTAAACGTCATACCACTAAAAGCGGCGAGAGTTACTTCATCTCCAGACTGCGTTTCATGCGCAACCATAACGCAATCCCCACCACTTATTATGTGGTCATGGTCGACTCCACCTCGTTCTACAAGGCAGAGGCTCTCACCTACCTCTACTGGTGCATTCGTCAGGCTCTGTTGTCCTATATAATACTGGGCCTGCTGCTGTTGCTCACCACTTTCTGGAGTCTCAGTTCGCTGCGCACCATCGCACGCCAAATCAACGATATCCGGGAAGGAAAACGGGATGCGCTGTCCAGTGAGTTCGAACGGGAATTACAGCCGCTGACGCTGTCGGTTAACCAGTTGCTGGAGAACGAGCGGCAACAGACTCAGCGCTACCAGCACGCTTTGAACGATCTGGCCCATAGTCTGAAAACTCGATTGGCCCTAATCCAGATAACCGCTCAGGAATTCCAGGTCCACCACGAAATCGACGAACAAATCATCACCATGGATCAGATAATCCAGTATCAACTGCGCCGTGCTGTCGCCGGACGCAAGTGCCTCGCCAGCAAGGGAACGGAACCTGTGCCACTGATAGAAAAGCTGCTGGCGAGTCTCACCCGAATTTACCGCCACAAGAAACTACAGACTCGTTTCAAATTCGATGACGATGTGTTCTTTGCCGGTGAGCAAGATGATCTAATGGAGTTGATGGGCAACTTGCTGGACAACGCCTTCAAATTTGCCATTAGTGAGATTACTGTGACGATGAGCCATAACCATGACCGGTTGCATATTGTTATCGAGGACGATGGTCCCGGTGTCCCACCAGAAGAGTCACAGCAGATCTTCCAGCGCGGAAGACGAGCCGACAGCTCACCCGGCCAGGGGATTGGCCTCGCCGTGGTGACCGAGATAGCCCACAGCTACAACGGCCAGATAAGCGTTGATAATTCCCCAATGGGTGGCGCTCGTTTTACTCTGAACCTTCCCTGGTCGCCTTTTCTGGCCCGATAATTTTGCTGTGCTGTACAGCCCCTGTATAGCATTTGTACTTTATAGTCACGGCAACTTAAATCCAGTCAATTACATTCAATGTAATGTGTGATTTTTAGGTGTTTTATTATTTATTGCTGTTCGGCTATATAGCATTTTTATATTCAGAATATTAAGCGTTAAAGATAATTTAAAAAAAACAAACAGTCTGCCGGATAAAACAGAAACGTCTTACCCGCTATATTCCTGCATTTCTATATTGAACTCTCATTGTTATTGAGTCATTTAAATTTCATGGTTAACCAGAAAAAATCATATAAAAGCCGCGTTATTGCTCCTGAGCAAGGCAAGCTTTATCCCACAATGGAATTGGGGCAAGAACAAGAGATCCGCTTGTTGCAAGTTTATGTCGACAGCGCGATGGAACGCATCTCAATTATGCTGGGGCAATTTCTGCGGTCAGTGGGCTGCATTCGCGTCGAGCCGCTGGAGCTGGAGTTTCGCGAATTGTCGCCCGTGGAACAGAAACAATGGATTTGGTGCGCTGCTTTGGCTCCACTCGGTGGCCGCGCCAGCAAAATGTTCCGATTTGGCATGCACCGGGCCACTTCCGCATTCCTGACGGAATCAGCCCTGGGACTCAAACCCGCTAACCCGGCGGATACAAACAACGATCAGCCTCCGAGTGAAACAGAGCTACGTTTTTTGAATTTGTTGGGAAATACCCTGACTCAAGGCGTCATTGCGGAAAACCCTTATTTGCAGGAATTGAGCTGGCAGCAACAGCCTTCAGACTCTCCGGAAAGAAAGGGGCTATGTATGACGATGCAACTGGTTTTCCACGAGCACACCTGGCCACTCACTCTCCACTGGCATACAGAGTTTGCTGAACTACTGGATAAGGGAAGTGACCAGACACCGGTTGCACCACCCATCACCAGGCACCAGCTCGAAGAGTCGTTAAGAAAAATTCCTGTCCAGCTTAAGACGACATTGTTCAGCCGCAAACTGACGATACTCGAGCTGGAACAACTGCTGCAAGGCGAGCTCCTTCCCATTGTGCTGCAAGAGCGGGTGACTTTGGGTTGCGGAGGCTTTTCTATGGGTGTAGGTCGGATTTATGACCGTAATGGACACCTGGCATTTCAACTGCACGATGTTTCTCAACAGACATCTTGAATACCATTTGGAGGTTTTAAATGGCCAAAGAAAAGAATATGGACCTGGATATGTCTGGCCTGGATGTCGAGGGGTTTGACGATCTATTTGCCAACGAGGAAGAAATTCTCGACGAGAGCGAACCGAAAGCGACAGTTGTTGAAAAACGTCCCTTATCCTTCTTCCACCGTCTGCCCGTCAACTTGTCTCTGGAAGTTGCCAGCACAGAAATTCCGCTAGAAGAGTTAATGACTCTGGCCGAAGGTGCTGTGGTCCAGATGAACAAACTGAGCCACCAGCCTTTGGATGTAAAGGTCAACGGCATTTTGATCGGTGCTGCCGAGGTGGTTATCGTTGATGGTCAGTATGGGTTGCGTATGACCGAGGTGTTTGACGACATCAACTGGTCAAAGCTGGCCTGATGTGATGAGTGCAGTATTCCTTTTTCTGCTGCTCGGCTTGATGCCGGCAGTAGCATTTGCCAGCGACGTCCCACTCTTGAGCATTACCAATGGAGAGGGGCAACAGGACTATTCAGTCAAGTTGCAGGTTCTGTTGCTAATGACCATGTTGGGGTTACTCCCCTCCATGCTATTGCTGATGACCTGTTTCACCAGGATCATCATCGTCCTGGGGATACTGCGTCAAGCGATAGGCTTACAGAGTTCTCCATCCAACCGTCTGCTGATCTCCATTGCACTCAGTATGACAATGCTGCTGATGAAACCCATCTGGCAGGATATTTATCAGAATGCCTTTGTCCCTTATGACGAAGACAAGATCACGCTGCTACAAGCGGTTTCCCGGGCAGAACAGCCGATTCGAAAATTTATGCTAGCGCAGACAAGAAAAACCGATCTGGATCTGATGATCAGGGTCGCGGGAGAGCCACGTACCACCTCCGCGCAGGAAGTGAGTTTTTCCATCCTGATGCCTGCATTTGTGCTGAGCGAGCTGAAAACGGCATTCCAGATAGGGTTCATGCTATTCATTCCGTTTGTGGTCATCGACATGGTGGTAGCGACCGTGTTGATGTCGATGGGGATGATGATGCTTTCTCCGGTGATCATTTCACTGCCGATAAAGCTGATGGTGTTTGTCCTTGCTGATGGCTGGAGCATGGTCGTCAACACCCTCGCCATGAGTTTTGGGGGCATTCAATGACCCCTGATAATCTGATGGCAATGATGGTGGAAGTGACCTACACCATCATCATGCTGGTCTGTATCCTCGTCCTGCCAGGTATGCTGGTGGGGCTACTGGTGAGTATTATTCAGGCGGTGACCCAAATTCAGGAACAGACTCTGAGTTTCCTGCCCCGCTTCGTCGTCACCATGCTGGTTATCATTTTCGCGGGACAGTGGATGGTCAAACAGATGCTGGAGCTTTTCAACAGCATCAATCAGTACATCCTCTCTTCAATGCACTGATATGTTAGAAATTACTGCCGCTGAATTATTGCAGGCCTATGGGCGCGTCTGGTGGCCCTTCCTGCGCATAGGGAGTGCCTTCGCCGTCCTGCCGTTATTGGGATATCCGCTGATCCCGATACAGGTTCGGGTCATGCTGGCGCTGCTTATCGCCGTACTAGCAGCCCCTATGCTACCCGCGATGCCTGCGGTCGATCCCCTATCGCTGCACGCTGTCTTTCTGAGCATTGAGCAAATCGTCCTGGGTGCGATGATGGCGCTGTTTCCGGTTTGCTTAATCCAAGTGCTGGTGCTGGTCGGTGAACTGCTCTCCATGCAGATGGGCCTGAGCATGGCGCGGATGAATGACCCGGTTAATGGTCTTGCTATCCCTGTGTTAGGCAGCTTTTTTAGCAATATGGGACTACTGCTCTACGCCAGCATGAACGGTCATCTGGTGATGCTGGAGATTCTGGTGGAGAGTTTCAGGATCTGGACGGTGGGTGATGGCCTGTTCAATGTGAATTCATCCAACCTGATCCAGCTGTTTTCTTGGGTACTGGCAGCCTCTCTGATGTTGTCATTGCCTGCCATGGTCGCCATGTATTTGGTCAACCTCACCTTTGGGGTGCTTTCCAGGGTCGCTCCGTCACTCAATATTTTTGTATTGGGTTTTCCCATGGCTCTGGTGTGCGGATTGTTTTGTATTTTGCTCACTATCAGTGGATTACCTGATCGGTTCGCCGACCTGGCGCAGGATATTTTCCTGAGTGCTCGCGGTTACTATGGAGGCGCAAAATGAGTACGGAAAAGACCGAAAAACCCTCATCCCACCGACTTGATAAAGCGCGAGCAAAAGGGCAGATCCCCAGGGCTAAGGATTTGGCCATGGCCATCAGTCTGGTCGCTATCTCTTCTTTTGCATTGCCCCTTTTTACCCAGATTGGCGAGGCACTAAAGCAGATAATGGCCTTTAACTTGTCGTTGACCCGTGAGGAAATAACCGATCCCGCGCAGATGGCCAGGCACCTGGGGCATAGCCTCTTTGAGGCACTACTGGCCTTGCTACCGTTGGCGGGGTTCATCGTTATTCTTGGCATCGTGGCGCACATTATGATGGGGGGCTGGAATTTTTCACTGGACCCGCTGCTCCCCCGCTTCTCTAAGATAAGCCCCATGACCGGGTTTAAACGAATCTTTGGCGTGCAGTCTCTGGTCGAGTTTGCCAAGTCGGTAATGAAGATAGTGTTAATTACTGCCACGGTATTGATCTATACCAGCTCAGTCATGGCCGCAATTACCGCTCTCTATTACACCGGGCTGAAAGATGCTACCCAACTGGGCATTAAGATCCTGGTGGATGGCATGTTCTATATGGCTCTGGCGATGTTGGTTATCGGTATGTTCGATGCCCCCTATCAGTTATGGAACCATCTGCGCGGGCTTCGTATGAGCAAGCAAGAGCTGAAGGAAGAGCATAAGAATTTGCAGGGAAATCCGGAAATAAAGGGGCGCATTCGCCGTATTCAAATGTCGATGGCGATGCGTTCAATGCGCCGCGCCTTGCCCGAGGCCAATGTTGTACTAACTAACCCGACACACTATGCAGTAGCGATCAAATACGATCCTGAAAAATGTGATGCCCCCTTTGTCATTGCCAAAGGTGAAGACCATATGGCGCTACAGATGCGCTCTCTGGCTCAGTCGCTGGGAGTGGAAGTGCTGGAGATACCCGCGCTGGCCCGTTCAGTCTATTACACAACTCGTGTGAATCAGCAGGTCCCTCCCGGCCTTTACGTCATCATGGCGCAAATACTGCACCATGTGTTGCGTCTGAAGGCCTTTCGTCTCGGCAAGGGCGACCAGCCGGCTCCGCTCTCGTCAGTCGAGATCCCTGATTCATTAAGATATTGATGGTGACCCGTGAAATTTTTGAACACCCTTTTTGCAGGTACCTCGCGTAGCTTCATCGCGATTCCTCTGCTGATCTTGTCGCTATTGGCGATGATAGTGCTGCCATTGCCGGCATTTATGCTGGATGGCTTCTTCACTTTCAACATCGTGCTTTCCATGATAGTTCTGTTGGTCGCCCTCTCTATCCGGCGTCCACTGGACTTCTCTATCTTCCCGACCGTGCTGCTGATCGCCACGTTGCTGCGTTTGTGTATGAACGTCGCCTCCACCCGTGTGGTATTGCAGTTCGGTCACGAGTCACCCGATGCGGCCGGTAAGGTCGTTGAGTCCTTCGGTAAAGTCGTTATCGGGGGTAACTATGTGGTGGGGATGGTGGTGTTCCTCATCCTGATGATCATCAACTTCATCGTTATCACCAAGGGTAGTGAACGTATCTCGGAAGTCGCCGCGCGCTTTACCCTCGACGCCTTGCCCGGCAAACAGATGGCCATCGATGCCGATTTGAACGCTGGCATGATTGACCAGCGTCAGGCCAAGGAGCGCCGTGACGAGATAGCCCTGGAAGCCGATTTCTATGGCTCAATGGATGGTGCATCCAAGTTCGTTAAAGGGGATGCGATCGCCGGCCTTCTGATCCTGTTTATCAACCTCTTCGGTGGCGTGGCCATCGGTGTCTTCCAGCATGGACTCAGTTTCTCTGAAGCTATGTCGGTGTATAGCCTGCTCTCCATCGGTGACGGCCTGGTCGCCCAGATCCCTTCACTGATGCTTGCAGTGTCTGCAGCCATCGTCGTTACCCGAGTTTCAGACTCTGACGACGATATCACCATCCAGTTCCGCGACCAGTTGATGGCCTCTCCGCCGGTTATCTTTACCGCTGCTATCGTCATGTTGGTGATGGGGCTGGTACCGGGTATGCCAACCCTGGTCTTCCTGATTTTTGCCGGTATTCTTGCCTGGGCTGCCTGGAAAACCCGACAACATAAAGCTGAAAAGGTCGCGCCAGCTGATCAGGATCAGATGGAGCGCTTTACCCGCCCGCTGGAAAATGAACTGAAGTGGAGCGATATCCCCTACACCGATCTGCTCAGGCTGGAACTGGGTTATCAGTTGATTTACCTCGTCGATCGCGACAAGGGGGCTGAATTGCTCCAACGTCTGCGCGGTGTGCGTCAGACCCTTTCCGAACAGGCCGGATTTCTACTGCCAGAAGTACGGGTCAGAGACAATATGGGGCTCAAACCAAACCAGTACGCCATCTACCTTAACGGCGTCAAGGTGGCCGTAGCGGACGTCATGCTGGACAGGCTCATGGCAATTAACTCAGGTGAACTGTTGGGGGAGATCCCTGGATTCCTGACCAAGGAACCGGTTTATGGAATGGACGCCGTTTGGATTCAACCCGCAGACAAGGCTAAGGCACTCAACCTCGGTTACTCCGTCGTCGATGTGGCCACCATCATAGGGACACACATCAGCAAGGTCATCCGCAGCAATATTGGTGCGCTCCTGCAACTCGACGATGTGCACCAATTGCAACTGCGTCTGAGCCAGTTGGCTCCAAAACTGGCCGACGAGCTCACCGCAAAATTAACCGCTAACCAACAGTTGAAGGTCTACCGCAACTTGCTGACAGATCAGGTTTCCCTGATGGACGTACGGACGATGGCTCAGAGTCTGGTGGATGGTGCCGAGCTCACCAAAGATCCTTTGCTACTTGCAGCCGAAGCCCGCTGTGCCATGCGCCACACCATTCTGCATGGATTGATCGGCAATGCGACCACAGTACAAGTGTTCACCCTCTCCGATGAGCTGGAGAACATGCTACTCAACGCCGCCACCCAGGCACAACGCAACGGTGGTGTACCGGCCGACAGCTTCCCGATTGAGCCTCAGTTGCTGGCACAGTTACAAAACCGTATGCCAAGCGTTAAAGAGCAAATGTCCTTACAAGGCTGGTCACCGATCCTACTGGTGCTGCCGCAACTGCGTCCACTGCTCGCCCGCTATTCCCGTACCTTTGCCAAGGGTCTGCACGTTCTTTCATTCAATGAGGTTCCTGATGAGCTCCATATCGAAGTCAAAGGAATTCTGGGTTAAGGCGCTACTGGCGGGGTCTTTGCTGGCCATGCCAGCACCACTCTTGTCGCAGGATGCCCTCACTGGGGCAAAAAAAAGCGCCATGTCCTGGAAGGCTCGTCATCCGGATGTGGCGTTTCATGAGAGCTTCTACAACGAAAAACTCACTAAAATCCAGGGGATGATGAATCGTTCAGCCCCTTCTATTCGCTACATCGTCACCCAACTCCAGCGGCGCAAAATGCCGCTGGAACTGATGTTCGTCCCGCTGATCGAGAGCGGCTACAACCCCTACGCAATTTCACCGGTTGGGGCCACCGGCCCCTGGCAGTTGATGCCAAAAACTGCGCAACAATATGGTGTTATCAAGCAAGACTGGTACGACGGACGCAAAGATTTGATGGCCTCTACGCGCGGGGCACTCAATTATCTGAACTATCTGTACAATTTGTTTGAACGTGACTGGCTACTCGCTCTGGCCGCCTACAATGCTGGAGAAGGGACGGTTCGCTCAGCCATGGAGCAAAACAGTGCCAAAGGCCGACAGACCGACTTCTGGTCCCTGTCGCTACCGGAAGAAACCAAAAAGTATGTGCCAAAAATACTGGCACTGGTACGGCTTTACCGGGATGGAAAAATCAAGTTGCCGACGGTACCGGAGGAGTCTCGCCTGATAGCCCTGCATGTCAAAGATGGCGTCAGTCTGGCCTGGCTTGCCAGGCAACTGGGGCGCACCGCTGATGAGCTAAGTTTTTACAATGCGGGTCTGGAAAATGCGGTCGCCCCTCGTGGCAGTCGGGTCGTTTTGATGATGCCAGCAGGCTGGGGAAGACGGGCTCATCAAGTCCTCGGGACAGGCAACAGCATGCAGTTCATGGAGAAAGAACCCCCGGCACTTCCCCTCCTGATAGCCGAGCGACGAGCACTTTCTGACAATGAGCTGAAAAGCCTGGGATGGGGAGTCGGACTGGTGCAGAAGACGCCAGGATCAGCGGATCTTTATTCTGAGCGAACAACGACAAGCCAGAAAAGTGCTCCAGAAAAAAGTAAGGAGCAGGAGAAAGCATCGCAAGATATCAAACCGCAGTGGCGTGCAAAAATAGATCCTCTGAGCCAGTGGAATCAGCCTAAGACGGAGCAGCCACCCCGCTCAGGGTCTTGAGGCACTCTGTATTATTTTCGCTCCTCGCCTGATGGCTCAGGTGTCCTGGTTGTCTCAAACAGTGGCGTAAAAGCCGTAGGCGTTTCTTGCTGCTGATTTTGCCCGGTCAGGTTGCTGATTAGAGTGATCTGATGTTGAGTGACCCCCAACAGTAAGCGTTGATTTTCTACCTGAACCAGCACAAGTTTCTCCTTCAAGCCCATCGAAAGCACCGACTGAACTCGCATTTCCCCCCCGCTACGCCAGGAAGTACGCGATTTCTTCTTTGCCAGCAGAAATACCACTCCGCCTACCAGAAGCACAACCACGCAGGTAATAAGCCATGACTTGAAACTGGAGATGTCCTGACGCAAAGGACTGGCCAGGGTGGACAGTGGCAACATGAGCATGAACAAGCTGAGCAGATACTTCATTGGGATACTCCGGATCAGATTTGAGCGAACATGGGGCCAGGCGTCAGAAGACACCTTTTGCCCTGACCTTGCGTACCTTCGCCGCCGTTTCCGAAAGGTCATGCAGCTGACCCCCACCGAGTGCCTGGTTAGCTTGAGTACTTTGAGTTGTCTGGTTGGCCTGAGCTGCTGGACTGGACTGAGTGACTGGAGTGGCCGGATGCATGCTTGCTGTAGACTCAGACAGGCTTGCCGCACCAGCTGATGCCAGTATGTCGAGTAGATTCGCCTGCTGCTGTAAAAGGCGGCTCTGCTCCTGCAACTGTTTCAGCATATTTGCCTGCGTCTGCAACTGTCCACTTGGCTCATTGAAGCCAGCCGCCTCATCTTTCACGCTGAGTAGAGGATAAAGTTGATCGGCAATGCGCGTAGCCAAATCGTCGGGGGCTAATGAGTCAAGCGGATTGGCCGTCGGTTTCCCGGCCCCTGGTGTTAACTGATGTTCCTCAAGAGTTTTATAGAGGAACTCAGGGTCCAGGCGGTGCAGTTGCAGATTTTGGGAGAGGGATTTGACCAGGTTGGGATCCAGCAGACTCAGGAACAACCCCGACAGGTAAATGTCTTTGTGCATCTGCAACTGGAAGAAATCAAAGGCGTCATTATCACTATTGAGCATTTTACCACGCTGATACCAGCGCTGTAATGACGCCAGAGCCAGGCGATCACTCGCCTGGCTTGAATCCAGCTTGAGGGTAATCTGAACCTCACTGACTGGATTAGACATGGCCAACCTCTAGCATGACGGGGGCTTCGCTGAACACCTCATCCTCATCGCTGATATAGAGACAGATTTCGCGAGAGAGTGCAGACTGGGAGTCTTCAACTAAAATGACACGCTCACCCAGGGTCGAGTAACTGGCCTGAATAGTAGGGTAGATAAGAGCAGCACCACCGCCGACCAGATACACTCGGTTAGGATTACGGGCAAATTTCTTTGCTTCTTCCGCTACAAAATGACCCAGTTCTTCAATTTTACGCTCAAGTTTCTCAAGAATGCGCGCGATCTGGGACTCGTCGTTGATCACCTCACGCACAAAGTTAGCATCATGTCGGCGTTTAATAAGTTCGTTAGCGACCAAATAGCTAGACTCGCTGTCGGCGGCAGCCAGTGCGGTGCGCGCAGCATCAGTCACTAAAGAAACGCCAAGCGCACGGTTGCCGTAAACCTCAGAGATCTCGTCAAATTCACCGACGATAAGCCCCATATCCAGCGTCGTGCCACCGCAGTCGATGACCAGCGTTTTGGTATAAGGGTTCACACCAGAGTTCATCAGACGGGTCAGTACGGCTGGCAGGCTTTCAGGCATCACATCGACGCTGACAATGTTAAACAACTCGCCTTTGTTCAGGCTGATAGGTCGCATCAAGTTTTGCTTTTTGCGTTCGATGTTCGCGTCATTACGCTGGCAGTCATCCTGCTGATAGTACTCGGTGATAGGCAGGGTCACGGTAATAGCCACATCGCAAGGAGGAAGACCGGTCTGCAACAAAGCGTGATGCACCGCCAGCAGATTCAGATCACCATATTGGTAGTCAATATGCGTGGTGGAAAGAGACTTCTCCGAGGTCGGGTCATAGGTGTACTTGTTAATCCCGATTTCATAGTTGTAGACCTGCTTACTCCGCAGCAAGGCAGCGCTCTTCCAGTCCTTACGAAAAGAGTTAGGAGAAATGATGCTCTTAAGGGTCTTATTGGCTATCCAGCTTGCCTTGACGTTGGTTGAACCGTCGTCGATAGCAATTTTAAGCGGCTTAGTCATGATGTTGTGCCTCACTCTAATTCAAAAAGGTTATGTATTTAGAAGGTTGTGTATGCAAAAAGATGGTGATGAGGCCGAGTATTACCACCCGTCCAGGGTGACAAGCCGTGCCCGGTTGAGGGCCAGCTCATCGAGTATATTTTGCTCTCGCCTCTGCGCCTCAAGAGCCTGGCGAGCCTGTAGTCGCTCCAGCATGATTTCACTGCTTTTTCTGGCGACGAAGGCATTCAGCACTTCCTTCTTTTGCTGAACAATTGAGAGCTTGAGCGCAACCTGCTCGTCGTGCTGCTTATCGATCAGATCGCCCAGTTGACGATGCATGATGCTGCGGTTATGCAGAGAAAAGGCCGGGTTATAATCAGGCAGGCGCGACATTTCGCGGCGATATTGCCCCAACGCGTCCAGCGAGCGTTGTGCCTCGACTCTGCGAGTTTCAAGCGTGGCAAGCTCCCTGCTCTCTTTGTCCAGTTTGCGGCTCTGTATGCCGTGCAGTTGGTTGAGGGCTTTCATTTATTACCCGCTTCCATCAGTTCCTGTAACAAAGCCTGGGTCTGCTGCAAATTCGCCCCCTGCCGGGAAGACTGTTGCAAATATTCGAGCATCTGCGGGAATAGCGTGACAGCTTTGTCCATCTCCTCATCATGCCCCGCCTGATACCCCCCCAGCGGGATCAACTCGCGTACCTGTTGGTACAGGCTGTAGTAGCGACGAAACTGTTGAATCTGCCGGATCTGCGCGGCACTACAAATCAACGGTATGACACGACTGGCCGAGGCGGATACATCTATTGCTGGGTAAATGCCCTGCTCTGCGATATCGCGCCGCAAAACAATGTGACCATCAAGGATGGCCCGCGCCGCATCAGCGATGGGGTCATTGTGGTCATCCCCTTCCACCAATACGGTGTAGATAGCACTGAGGCTACCTTCCGAGTTATAACCATTGCCTGCCCTCTCCACCAGTTGCGGTAGTTGGGTGAATACTGATGGCGGATATCCCTTGGTTGCAGGTGGTTCACCCAGCGACAGAGCAATTTCCCTCTGCGCGATGGCATAGCGGGTCAGGGAATCCATCAACAACAACACATGCTTACCCCGGTCCCGGAAACTCTCGGCAATACGGTGGCACACCTGGGAGGCCCGGAGCCTGAGCAGAGGTGAAACATCAGCTGGAGCAACCACAACGACAGCCTTGCGACGTCCTTCTTCACCCAACGTATGTTGTAAGAACTCAGCAACCTCACGTCCACGTTCCCCGATAAGGCCAACCACAACCACGTCAGCATCGGTAAATCGAGTCATCATGCTGAGCAGGACACTCTTACCCACCCCGCTGCCAGCAAACAGTCCGATACGCTGGCCACGACCGAGCGGCAATATGCCATTGATCGCCTTGACGCCAACATCGAGCGGGGTCTTGATCGGTTGCCGTTCAAGCGGATTCAAAGGCGGTTGATGCAAGGAAATACGCTCCCCTTCCAAAGGACCCAGACCGTCCAGAGGACGACCCAGACCATCCAGAATACGGCCCAGCAGTGCTGGCCCTACAACCAGCTCACTATCACCTTCTTGTGGGGAAACTCTGGCACCGGGGAACAAGCCAGTGACCTGTTCAAGGGGCATCAAAAAGGTGCGATCTTGATTGAACCCCACCACTTCAGTTTCAAGCCAGGACTCCTTACCCACTTCAACGAGTGCCCTTTGGCCAATAGATAGAGGGCATCCCGTCACCTCCAGCAGCAAACCAGTGACACGCACCAACTTCCCGTAGATCTGTGCAGGAGGAACCCGGTATTCATCAAGTTCTAGCCGATTGAGCAAGGAGTTCAGAGAGCGCATAGGATCAACCCCTGAAGTCATCGTCGCTAAGCTTGTCCACAGGCAACGAAAGATCGGACACCATGTCCTCCTTGCGCCATGGCGAGTTATGCGGCGAGATGGTACAAGGCTCCACGTTGGATGCCTCCAGCCCATTCAGTTCAGTGGTATCGGCCAGTTGGTTACGCAACTGATCGACGCAAAGGTCAAGGCGATCGTCTAACTTGCTCTCAGCTTCAGCCAACCCAGTCTGGATATGGAAGCTGCCAGGTGACAGCTGAGGATCCGGCTGCAACGCCCAACGCTCCAGCGATTCCGGTGCATATTCCTTAAGCAAATCGTGAGTAGCGGGATCCAATTGAATCGAGACCGAACCCTGTGGCTTAGGCAGCAACGCCAGTGTCTCTTCAATAAGCGGCAGGATCTGGGTTGGTTTCTGGGTAAGCTCGGTTCGCAATACCTGACGGCAGACCTGTGAAACCAGGCGGCAGAGGCTTTCTCTTTGCCAGTCCAGCGTTTCCTGCAACGCGGACTCGAGGGAATTGTAGATCTGTTCTACTTTATCCAGCGCGGCATCCAGATTGGGTTTGCATTCCTGGTAGGCTTGCTGAAGCCCGGCCTCACGCCCTTCCTTCATCCCAGCCTGTAAACCATGCTCCAGGCCCTGTAGCTTCCCTTGTTCAAGCCCACTACGTACCCCTTCGGCAAAACCCGCCTCATGCCCCTCTTCCATCAAAGCCTGATATTTCGCCGTGACCTGTTGTGGCGAGTCGTATAGCTGCTCCACAGGCGTAGAGACCGGCAGTGAGGACTGCTGGGATATGTTAGGAAAATGGTAGCGATGGACACTGCGCGGGGGCCCGTCTTTTTTGCTGTGCAGTGGCATGAGTTACTCCAAAACCTTCTCTTCGAAGAGGCGAAACTCGAACTTCTCGCCATCTTCTGCGTCTTCATTCTCTGCGATAAGCTCACGCACCCGGGTCATGATCTCAGCTTCAGCCGCTCTGACCACACTGGCAGGAAGCCCCCCCAGAACTCGCATTTGATCCTGGATTGCATTGGCCTGTCGTTTCGGCAGACAACGCAAAATGGCCTGACGCAGGGACGGAGTTGCTCCCTTTATTGCCTTAGCCCAGACATCAGGTTCAACTTCCTGGCACAGCCGCACTATCGTGGCCTCAGGCTGACGCTCCAAAATAGAGAACCGATACATGTTGTTTTCTATTTCCTCGGCCAATCCTTGATCATGCTCACGCACGTTCTCCAGCAATTGGGCGCTGTTGCCGTGATAGCGGGAAATCAGACCTGCAGCCTGTTCAATACCGCTCACTGATGTTTGAACACCCTGCTGAACCATGGTCAGGCACTTCTGAATGATCTTCTCCAGCTCAGCAACCATGTTCTGATTAATTTCACGCAGGTTAGCCATGTTCAAGATCAGCCGATTATGCTGTGCCTGTGGCAAGAATTTCATGACCTCAGCAGAGACTTCCTGCGGTAATAAAGCCAGGAAGGTCGCCTGCAACGGCAGCATCTCATGTTGCAAGTTGGAGGCGATCAGAGCCGGGGAAATCCACTGTAATTGATGCATGTTTTCCCTGATCTGCTCGCCATAGACGTCATTGATCACCCCTTTAGCCAACTCAGGGCCAAGGGCGACGTCCAGGGTGCGCTCAAGAAAACCACGGGAGGCACGGGAGATACCGCTAAGCTCGCGATAGTCAACAAACAGGCGAGACAGCACCTTTTCCAGGTGCTGATTCTTAACATGACCCACTTCGGTCATCGCCCGGACTATCTCCTGAACATGCTCGCGGCTCAGGCTACGCAAAATATTACCGGCCTGGTGCTCACTGAGCGTCAACAGTAACAGCCCGGCCTGCTCAGCATTTTTAAGCGGTTGTTGTTCGATCTCTTCACTCATGGCTAATCATCATCTGGTATTCATCCACTGTTCCAACACTTCCGCTACCCGTTTAGGATCATGGTCCGCCAATAGCTGCAAGTGGGCCAATTTATCCCGCAGAGGCGAGTTGGTGTCAGGAAGTTCAGTCAGGTTATCAAACTCAATGTTACGGTTATGTTTCCTGAAATATTCATCCTCTTCTTTCGCTTTCCCGCTGCCACCCGATTCGCCACTGTCGATAGACGCGGTTCCGGTCGCAGCAGTAGCGCTAACCGGGCTACGCTGTATCAGATGCTGCATTAGCTTGCGGATGACGAAGAAGATCAGACACAGGCCGAGGATGGTTCCTATCAGATAGCGGGCGTAGATCAGCAAGACTGGGTCCTGCCACCACTTACTATCCAATGACGGATTGATGCCATCTTCCGAGAAGGGGAATACATTGAGGCTGAACTGGTCACCACGCTCTTTATCAAAGCCCACGGCATCCAGAGACATTTGACGGATATTGGTCAATTGCTCGGCGCTCCAGCCTTTTTCCGGTGACACCGTCTGGTTGAGTACCACCGACACACTGAGGTTATTCAGACGGCCCTGCTGATACTTGGTGTGAGTGATGGTGCGACCAACGTCGTAGCGGCGCTGTTGCTCATCACGATCATTCGTCATACGCCCAGCCGACGCTGGCTGGTTTGGCTGCTGATTGCCCTGCTGTTGTGGATCGGTGACCGGAGGGCGGTTGCTCAGCGCACCAGGGATACCGTTCAGTTGCCCCCCCTGGGACGAGTCTTTCTGCACACGTTCTTCGCGTATGACCGGGCTCTCATCAAGGGCTTCTCGGGTTTCTTCTACCGCATCGAAGGTCAGCTGTGCCGTAACTTGTACCTTGTAGTTGTTGTTCCCCAGCACAGGACGTAGCATTTCGCTGACACGGCGCTCGTAGTTACGCTCAACCTGCTTCTGGTAATCCAACTGATGGACGGTTAACTTGGCACCAGAGAGTTCATCGTTCAGATCCTGCGTGAGCAAATTGCCATATTGGTCGATGACGGAGATGTCTTTGGTAGCAAGATTGGAGATACTTCCCTTGATCAGGTTTACGATAGCCAGAACTTGCCCAGCCTCCATCCGAGTAGAGGGTTCCAGTTCGAGCATGACGGAAGCAGAAGGAAGCTCTTCGTTATTGCGCAGAAAGATTTGTTTCTCAGGAATAGCCAGATGCACCC
>NZ_JAHWLU010000020.1:0-54827 GCF_022134725.1 Buttiauxella sp. S19-1 | reverse complement strand
CGTTAATTATTTTATAAACATACTATTTTTCATTACGATAGGATTAATTTATTTTTATCCTAAATGCCTATAGCTACTGAGTGTTATTATTTTTATAATGATCGTTCATTAAACAGACAAAGGTTAAACGGCACATATGTCATCTGATATAAGTTGCATCAAAAAAAGCCGTGGCCGTCCGAAGGTGTTTGACAGGGAAGCAGCACTCGACAAGGCCATGGCTTTGTTCTGGCAACACGGCTACGAAGCCACTTCTATGGCGCATTTAGTGGAAGCTACCGGCGCGAAAGCCCCGACGCTGTACGCCGAATTCACCAATAAAGAGGGGTTATTTCGCGCCGTGTTGGATCGTTATATCGCCCGTTTTGCGCAAAAACACGAAGCGTGTTTATTCTGCGAAGAACGCAGTCTCGAAGAGGCTCTGGAAGATTATCTGTCTCATGTTGCGAAACTTTTCACCGACAAAGACACACCTGCGGGCTGCTTTATCATCTGTACTTCATCAGTGCTGGCGACCTCTTCGGATGATATTTCAGCCGTGATCAAAGCCCGCCATGCCATGCAGGAAGAAACGCTGATACGTTTTCTGAGCAAACGCCAGGCAAGAGGCGAGATTCCGTCTGCAAGCTGTGTCCGAAAACTGGCGAAGTATCTGTGTTGTATCGTTCAGGGGATGTCAGTCAGTGCGCGTGAAAATGCCAGTTATGAAGAGCTGTTGCAGATAGTGAATACCACGATGCGGCTGCTGCCAGAATTGAAGAAAGTTTAAACTGCGCTAAGGCGGATAACGCAAACTTATCCGCCTTAGCTAAAACACTGCTTTACCGTTGCCGCCCTTTACTCCAGTAAGCCATAAAGTTGATAGCATCATGGTTCACGCCACATTCTCCTATCAAATATCGCCGCAGCATTTTCACCACCGTCGACTCTGCCGCAACCCAGCCATAAAACGTATTGCTGGCGGTCGTGGCTTTATCCCACAGTAATTCACCTTCGGCTTCCTCATTGACCGTTTCAGCAACGCCCGCCGTTTTAGGCAGTTGTGCGTCGGTTCTGACTGCTTTTAGCAAGCACTCCCCGTGTCTCGCGTTAGAGGTTTTACGCGGCAACCAGTGAATGCTGGCAAAGCTATATGCGCTTAAATCCACACAATCGCCCTGCTCTGGCACCTCGAAAAATGCCTGTATTTGTGGTGGATTTGGCTGCGTCGCCAGCAGTTCAAGAATGCCTCGTGCCGCAGGCAATGCGGTTTCATCGGCAATAATGAGTGCCTGACGCAGGCCCTGAGGCGGCGTCCATTCATATCCACCACTGTCACCAGAATAAGCAGCATTCGGGGCGACAATTTGTATTTTGTCGCCAGCTTCAGCGGCAATCGCCCACGCAGAAGCCGGGCCTTCGGTACCATGGCTGACGAATTCAACCGTCACTTCCTGGCGCGCAGCATCGACGTGGCGCAAGGTATAAGTGCGCACAATAGGCCGCTTCTCTTTGGGCAATTCTTGCAGTAGCTGATACCACTGTGCTTGCTCTGGCAACGTTGGGATTGAACCGTCCTCTGACGGAAAAAGCATTTTGATGCGCTGATCGGGTGCATCACATTTCATGTTTGCAATGTCCGGACCGCCAAACACCAGGCTCAACAACGAAGGTGAAACTTGTGATTTATGCACTAGCTGCACATTAAACAATCGATAGCCTTGCACCCCTGCCATTTCGACTCCTCTGCCGTCTCCGGCTACATCCACAAAAAATAAACCACAGAAATCATGTGATTATTCATGAGATTAATTTGAGAAATACTATCAATTGAGATTGATAATGAGAACCGTTATCGGCAAAATCCAGCTCGTTCTTATTTCAAAACATTTATAAATGTTAATATTTTCCATCTAAGGAATGATGATGATGCATAAAAACGCGCGCTGGGTGCTTAACCCGTTGCTTCTGGCGATGATGGCTCCGGCTGTCGCGCAGCAAACTTCCGAAGAAAACATTCTGGTTTCTGCCAACCGTACACACCGTACTGTGGCTGAAATGGCACAGACCACCTGGGTCATAGAAGGCGCTGAGCTTGAACAGCAGATTCAGGGAGGCAAGGAGCTGAAAGACGCACTTGCACAGTTAATTCCCGGTCTGGATGTCAGCAGCCAAAGCCGCACCAACTACGGCATGAATATGCGTGGCCGCTCTATCGTGGTGTTAGTGGATGGCGTGCGCATGAACTCGTCCCGTACCGATAGCCGCCAGCTAGATTCCATTGACCCGTTTAACATCGAGCATATTGAAGTGATCTCCGGTGCGACATCACTGTATGGCGGCGGCAGTACCGGCGGCTTGATTAATATCGTGACGAAGAAAGGCCAGCCTGAAACACAGCTGGAATTTGAAAGCGGGATTAAATCAGGTTTCAACAGTAGCAAAGATCACGACGAGCGCGTCGCAGGCGCGATTTCTGGCGGTAACGATCATGCATCAGGGCGTTTATCGGTGGCGTATCAAAAATTTGGTGGCTGGTATGACGGCAACGGCGACCAAACCCTGCTCGACAATACACAGACCGGTTTGCAGTATTCTGACCGTCTGGATGTCATGGGTACGGGCACATTAAATATTGATGAAACCCAACAGCTGCAACTGGTGACACAGTATTACAAAAGCCAGGGTGATGATGATTACGGCCTGGATTTAGGGAATAATTTCTCGGCGGTAACCGGCAATGGCAAGGCGTATGTCAGTGACCAGCTTAATTCAGACCGTATTCCTGGCACCGAGCGCCATCTCATTAGCCTGCAATATTCCAACAGCGATTTCCTCGGGCAGGAATTGGTGGGGCAGATTTATTATCGCGATGAGTCCCTGACGTTCTATCCGTTCCCGACGCTGACACGTAACACAGTCACCAGTTTCTCCGCCTCGCAACAAGATACCGATCAGTACGGTGCGAAACTGGCAATGACCAGCCAACCGCTCGACGGCTGGCAGATTACCTATGGTGTGGACGCCGATCACGAGAGCTTTACCTCGAACCAAATGTTCTTTGATTTAGCAAAAGCGAACGCCTCAGGTGGCCTGAATAACCAAAGCATTTACACCACCGGTCGCTACCCTGGCTACACCATTACTAACCTCGCGCCGTTCTTGCAAACCAGCTATGACATCAACGACCTGTTTACCGTAAGCGGCGGTGTGCGCTACCAGTGGACCGAGAATAAAGTTGATGACTTTGTTGGGTTTACTCAGCAGCAAGGTATTGCGAACGGTATCGCAAAATCGGCCGATGCCATCCCTGGTGGCAGCACCGATTACGACAACGCGTTATTCAATGCTGGCTTACTGATGCACATTACCGAGCGCCAACAAGCGTGGTTCAACTTCTCGCAAGGCGTTGAATTGCCTGATCCTGGCAAATATTACGGCAACGGGACTTACCGCCTGGTTAATGGCCATTACCAGCTCGTGAACAGCGTTAACGTTGGGCAGTCTAAACTTCAGGGCATTAAGGTCGATTCTTATGAGTTAGGCTGGCGCTATACCGGTGATAGCCTGCGCAGCCAGATTGCGGCGTATTACTCGTTGTCCGATAAATCTATCGCCATCAACCGTGCAGATATGACCATCAATGTTCAGGATGATAAGCGTCGTATTTACGGTGTTGAAGGTGCGGTGGATTACTTCATTCCGGATTCAACCTGGAGCACCGGGATTAACTTCAACGTGCTGAAATCCGAAACCAAAGTTGACGGAAAATGGCAGAAATGGGACGTGATTTACGCCAGCCCATCGAAAGCCACCGCCTACGTTGGCTGGGCGCCAGATCCATGGAGCCTGCGTGTTCAAAGCCAGCAGACGTTTGATTTGACTGATGCCAGCGACAATAAAATCAACGGTTACAACACTATCGACTTTATTGGTAGCTATGCGTTACCCGTGGGTAAACTCAGCTTCAGCATCGAAAACTTACTGGATAAAGATTACACCACCGTATGGGGCCAGCGCGCACCACTGCTGTATAGCCCAACTTACGGCAGCCCATCGCTGTATGAATACAAGGGCCGTGGACGCACTTACGGTGTGAACTACTCTCTGCTGTTCTAAGGTGGTTTCTACAGGCCGGTCAAAAACCGGTCTGTTTTTACGCCCACACGCAAATTGGTACTCGACCCGAAATCGATAGTCATTTAAAACATAGGGACTCTAATTATAGGTACTATGAATATGTTGGCAGGTATCATTGGTTTAGGTTCGGTCATCGAAACCGCTTATCTTCCGGCTTTACGCCGTATGTCCCTTCCCGCTCTCGAACTTTATGGTTATGACGCTGACCCAGCGCGCCAGCTTGAGGGAATTAGCCGTTGTGATTCGCTTGATACGCTGCTGGCTAAACCGCTCGACGTGGTGCTAATCACCACTTCTTCGCTTCATCATTTACCCGTGCTCGAAAGGGTTTTGCAAAGCCGTGTTTCTGCAATCGTCGTTGAAAAGCCGGTTGCCGCCACGCTCACGCAACTTAAGAAACTCGAAACATTACTCGAGCAACCGCAAGCTGCCGCTCGTGTTCTGGCGCTGGATCACTGGATGATTCGCACTCAAGCTAGCGACTGCATTCACAACATCAGTGAAATAAGCCGCATCGAAGGTTTTTTGCAGGAACCCAGTGGGTTTAATGCCGCTGGTGAGCCTGCCGCGTTGAATTTTGCCACCGGTGAGGCGGATACCCGCCAGCTACGTCATCCTGACGGCGTGATTGTTGATATCGGCACGCATGTCCTCGCCATGATGCGCGAAACACTCTATCAGTTAGGTGGTAACCATCGGTTAGAGATTGAGTTGAGCTACGCACGTGACCGTCTGGGAAATGAGATTGCAGCAGGCGATTTTACCACCGCAGAAGGTGAAGCCCTGCTGACCGGCACCCTCAGCGATATTCCGTTCACTCTCCATCTTAATAAATATGCTGGCCCTGCGGGTGGGCAAAAAGGCATGCGTATCTATCTGCATGATGGGCGAGTCATCAATATCGACCGTGAAGGCCAGAATGAAGTGATTGAACGGACGACTGAGCACGAAACCAGGCGTCAAACCCTTGCAGGGCCGTTATATGACCGTTGTTTACATGACGTGGTGTTTGGTGAGAACAGGCTGTTTTTACGCTTACCCGAGGAGATCCCTGCTTACACTCAGCGACGGATAGCCGAAGTGACGGCGCTGCTGGAATTACAGCAGCAGTTACGTGGCCGCCATTAACAAAAAACCCATCTTTGCAGATGGGTTTACATTTTTTGGTGGATGACGCTATCGCTTATCCACCCTATGATACCGGCATGTTATCGGTTAGATTTTAGTCAAAACCAACTGGCCATTGTTATCCAGCGGGATCTGGTTGCCAGGGTCTTTATCCATGCGGATTTTCCCTTGCTGATCGCCGATGCGGTATGTGACGTCATAACCGAGCATTTTTTCTGACTTGTCGTACACGGTTTTACATTTTTGCTGTGTCGTGGTGTAGGTGTCGCGGTCCTGCATATTGCCTTGCACCTGGTTACCTGCGTAACCCCCACCTAATGCGCCCACCACTGTGGCAACATCTTTACCGCGTCCGCCGCCAAACTGATGACCAATCACGCCACCGGCAACCGCACCCAGTGCTGAACCGATGATGCGGTTTTCATCTTGTACCGGTCGGCGATGAGTCACCGCGACGTTCTGGCACTCTTTACGTGGCGTTTTTACCGTTTCCTTGATAGGTGTCGCTGACACCACCTGTGCGAACTGAGGACCACGGTCGAAAACGTTCATGCTGGCAACCGCCGCCACACCCAGTGCTGCGGCCACACCGATACCTATACCCGCTAACATTGATTTATTCACAGGACATCCTCCTGACTTTGCTATTGCTTACAATTTTGCAACCAGAGTAGGACCAGGCAAATCAGACAACGGATGAAAAACGCAGATTCTTACGGAGAAAACAGCTGTTTGAGAGAATTCCTAAGCAAGAAAAACCCGACGCGTGGTCGGGTTTGAATTTCATGCTGGCCAGACGATTAGTGCAGTTTCAGACGCGGACGGATCACGCGGTTGATGCTACCCACCAGCATCATCAGGCCGGTTTTGAAGTAACCATGAAGTGCAACCTGGTGCATACGGTACAGCGAGATATAGACGAAACGCGCCATGCGCCCTTCTACCATCATCGAGCCGCGCATCAGGTTACCCATCAGGCTGCCAACGGTGGAAAACTTAGACAGCGACACCAGCGAACCGTGGTCTTTATAGATGTAAGATTTCAGAGGCTTATCTTTCATCTGCGCAAGAATGTTGGTTAAAACCAGTGACGCCATCTGGTGCGCCGCTTGCGCACGTGGCGGCACAAAGCCACCTTCAGGGCGCGCACATGAAGCACAGTCGCCAATCGCGTAAATATCAGGGTCACGCGTGGTTTGCAGCGTAGGCTCAGTCACTAACTGATTGATACGGTTAGTTTCAAGGCCACCGATGTCTTTCATAAAGTCGGGTGCTTTAATCCCTGCCGCCCAGACCATCAAATCCGCTGCGATGTATTCGCCGTCTTTGGTATTCAGGCCGCCCGCGTCTGCGGAAGTCACCATGGTTTGCGTCAGAACACGCACGCCCAGTTTAGTCAGCTCGCTGTGTGCCGCCGCAGAAATACGTGGCGGCAATGCAGGCAGAATACGTTCACCGGCTTCGACCAGCGTTACGTTTAACGCTTCGTTAGTCAGGCCTTTATAACCGTAGCTGTGCAGTTGTTTCACCGCATTATGCAGCTCAGCAGACAGCTCAACCCCCGTCGCCCCACCGCCAACAATAGCGATGTTAACTTTGCCGCTGGCACCGAGGTTCGCAGAATACTTGAGGAACAGATTCAGCATTTCGGAATGGAAACGACGCGCCTGATGCGGGTTATCGAGGAAGATACAGTTGTCTTTAACGCCTGGGGTGTTGAAGTCGTTGGAGGTACTACCCAACGCCATCACCAGCGTGTCATAAGGAATTTTACGTTCAGGGACCAGCAGCTCACCTTTGTCGTCACGCAGTTCTGCGAGCGTCAGAGTTTTGCTTTCGCGGTTAATGTCGACCACGGAACCAAGCTGGAACTGGAAATGATGGTTACGTGCATGTGCCAGATAGCTCAGCGCGTCTACACCTTCGTCCAGTGAACCGGTTGCCACTTCGTGCAGCAGCGGTTTCCATAAATGGCTGTGGTTACGGTCGATAAGCGTAACCTTAGCTTTTTTACCACGACCCAGTTTTTTACCTAACTGAGTGGCCAGTTCAAGTCCGCCAGCACCACCACCGACAATGACAATCTTTCTTAATGGCGTAGTCAAAGTGACCCCCTTAAAATATTAACCAATTGTTAATTAAAGGTTATGTAAATAGCATTTAATTAACAACAAGTTAGCTAAACAAACTCACGAATATGACCAAAGAATAACATGGATGGTGTATTGGTCATACCAAAATTGATGTGCGTCAAATTTTTATGCCGAAAAGATAAACAAAAAGGGCCAGCACCTGGCTGACCCTTTCACTTTTTGCTTATTTAGCCCGCGGCTAGCCGAGAGTCTTGAACGCTTTAATCCGCTGCAAATGTGGTGAGATATTTTTGAATTTATGGGTCTGTTCCTGATCCCATACGATCTCATAGTAATGATGCAGCAGCTCTGCGGCTCGTGCGTTATCCAGCGCTTCGTCATTACGCGACAAAATGGCCAGGCAACGGTCACGGTTTTTCTCGCGGAAATTCTGCACGCACTTGGTGGCAATATCGGTGTATTCCTCAGGACGGTCGATTTTCCCTTCCATATTCTCTTGCGGGAACAGATTTGGGTTAAAAATCACCTGGCGAATATCACACAAGAAACCAATACGCTCGGCCCAGAAACCGCCAAGCCCGACACCGCAAATCAGTGGCCGCTCATCGACACTGAGTTGCAACATTTTGTCTACTTCTTTGAGCAGATGCTGCATATCGTGTTTCGGATGCCGCGTGCTGTAACTGATAAGGCGGACGTCCGGATCGATAAACTGGAGTTGCAGCACCTTTTCATGGTTACCAGGACTATTAGAGTCGAAACCGTGTAAATAGATAATCATTGCATCCTCACCACACGAATTCAGGCCATTTGGCCTGATGAGTTAAAGACCCGCCTTGTGGGCTTCCCACTGCTCATGCAGCGCCTCAAGTTGCTGGTTTGCTTGCTTCCAGCGCGCTGACGACATCAGCTCCTGGCGGGTAAATGAACCTTTATGATACAAACCTGTAACACGCTCTGCTTTGACCGGAGACAGGTTATCTAACACGCTAACCGCACCATTACGATTATTGCAGACCAGGATCATATCGCAACCTGCATCCAAAGAAGCTTGTCCGCGTTCAGCGTAGCTCCCCATGATGGCAGCGCCTTCCATTGATAAATCATCCGAGAAAATAACGCCATTAAAGCCCAGCTCGCCACGCAAAACGGTTTTCAGCCAGTGCGGAGAACCACTCGCCGGAAGCGGATCGACATCGGTATAGATAACGTGCGCCGGCATAATGGCGTCGAGTTTGTTATCAGTAATCAGAGTGCGGAAAATCTGCATGTCGTGTTCACGGATCAGCGCTTCATCACGCGGGTCACGCGGGGTTTCTTTATGGGAATCAGCCGTTACCGCACCGTGGCCTGGGAAATGTTTACCGGTGGTTTTCATACCTGCGGCGTGCATACCGTCGATAAAGCGAGTCGCCATCGCCAGCGCTTTACGCGGTTCTTCATGGTAGGAACGCTCGCCGATGGCGGCACTGATATGGCCGATATCCAATACTGGCGCGAAACTGATGTCGATATCCATGGCAATCATTTCGCTGGCCATCAACCAGCCAGCTTCTTGTGCCAGTTTCCCACCCAACTCCAGGCCATGTATTGCGGCAAAAGATTGTGCTGCTGGCAAACGGGTAAAGCCTTCACGGAAACGTTGAACTCGCCCACCTTCCTGGTCAACCGCAACCACCAGACGATTGTGAGAAGCTTCACGGATTTGACGAACCAGCTCACGGAGTTGCTCAGGATCGTGATAGTTGCGGGTAAAAATAATCAGCCCACCGACCAGTGGGTGCTTTAGAATTTCACGCTCTTCGGCATCCAGCTCAAAGCCTGCCACATCTAACATTACCGGACCCACATCGACCTCTCTTAATTAATCAAACGCTCGCAGACGGCACCATGCTTCGTCTGCAAGGGTTATAAATGTTCTGTCTTGCGTTTGTTGCCAGCGGCATTCATACCAGGATGCCATCAGCAAAATAACCCACGGTTGCCAGCGGCTGACCTGTCGGCGTAATTTATCCACCTGAATATGGTTCAATTGAGCATAAGCGCGAACCAAAGACTCGCCATCAATATTATTGGCCGCAATAATAGCCGCCAGCTCCAGCGCCACATCCCCATCACCGGCGTATTCCCAGTCGATGAGTTTGATACTTTGCGCCTGATGCACCAGGTTACCGGCATGAATATCCATATGCAGTGCAGCAAGGCGCAGCGGTTTTGGCTCGCCCTGCTTGTTCATCTTTTTAAGCCAACGCAACCAGGCCAGGCTTCTTCGCTCAGGCCCGGCCATTTGCCAATAGTGTTCCAGTAAAGGCAACAAATTGATTCGCCAGCCGAAACAAGGTTGATGATGTAAATCATACAGTAAGGAATTGAGCGAATGCAGTGAGGGTAGTTCCGATTTTACCTCCCCAGCCAGCCATTCAACGATTAACCAGCCATTCGCGAGGCAAACTGGACGTGACCCAATTTCGTGAGAAATTCGAGTTAACGCTCGATATTGCCGGGCGAGAGAAACACCCGGCATCGGGGTTTCAAGCTGTTGTCGCGCGACATACTCCCGCGTGCCAATGGTGAAATGCAGGCTCCCGCCGCTCAATCCTTCAAGAGGAGAAAAGCAACCGGCGGCCTGAGCCGCCGGAAGATACTTTTCAATCACACTTTGCAGTGTCGAATTATTGGGTTTGCTGAACAGCACTGCTGCCTGACCAAATAATTTCGCCGGTCTGTACCAGCATCAACTGCATTTTCAGCGTTGGTGCATTCACGTTGCCACTGGCATTGCTATACAGCACATATTGCGCACCAACGTTACGGGCAATACCAATCGCTTTAGTACGAGAACCCAGGCTGTCTTGTGGCGATAACCCGAGTTGTTGTTTTGCCAGCGAAAGCTGTTGTGGCGACACAAGGGTAAATTTGCCGTTGTTTGCCAACGCACCGTGCAGCGCTTCGGTCGCTTTACCAGTTTGCAGCGAACCATTGGTGTGATTGTTCACGCTATCCACCAGCAGGACGCCGCCGGCTGTCACGCCATCGGCTTGTAACATTTTGCCAACCATCGGCTGCATCGCGCTGCCCCAATCGTAGCTACGAACTTTAGGTGTGGCAGGAATAGTCGGCTGTGGCTGTTCAATTGGGCCTGGCTGAGTTGGCACAGTCGGCACCGTTGGAACAGTCGGTGGCGGTTCAACTGGCTGCTGCGGAACTGGCTTCACTTCTTCCACAGGAGCAGGAGCTTCACCACGGTTAATACACCCGGATAAAATCATCGCCGCGGCGATAATTACCAGGTAACGATGGATTCCCTTAATCAAAATTCACCCCTTATAAAGAGAGAGATAGACGAACTTGACGTGCGTCTGGATAACTGGCTATGGATGACACCGAAACGCTAGATTTTGCAGGTATCGTAATCGTGCGCGGCTGCTCGAGAGGATGAATTTCCAGCCCTTTGTCGTCATACCAATAAAAACGATAGCTGATGATGACTGGTTTAGACTGCTCATTATACAACTGGCTACGTGAAACAGTGGCACCGCTATCACTTGAAATATCAGGTTTTTCAGCACTAATCCCCGCCGCAAGCACCGAGGTTTCCATCACCAGCGTTTGATCATCGCTGACAGGAATCGCGGGTTTGGAACTGCATCCCACCATAAAAATGATGGCCAGTAGCGTTAACAGCGAGTTCGCTTTCATCAATTTATCCTTTATGCGCCAGCATCGGCCCAAGCACACGGCCACCCAGCAGGTGCATGTGAATGTGGTAAACCTCCTGTCCACCATGGCGATTGCAGTTCATGATCAGACGATAGCCGTCTTCTGCAATCCCTTCTTGTTCAGCAATTTTTGCTGCTGCGATCAACATGCGCCCTAGTGCCAGTTCATGCTCAGTAGTTACGTCGTTAACCGTTGGGATCAGCACATTAGGAATGATAAGGATGTGGGTTGGAGCCTGTGGCGATATGTCACGGAATGCAGTGACTAACTCATCTTGATAAACGATATCAGCCGGAATTTCCCGGCGGATAATTTTACTGAAAATGGTTTCTTCGGCCATGACGTTACCTTTTATTCATGTGTGGCGAACTTTATGTGACATAGCCCAAGAGTATGAGCGAGTTACACCTACTCTTTCAACCTTAACCTGTGAATTGTAGACGTAAAAAAGGGAGGCCAATGGCCTCCCTCAGTCTCCCCAACTTCTTATTAGCTGTTACGGATCCACTCATCCATTTCAGTTTTCAGGTTATCGGATTTAGTACCGAAGATTGCCTGAACACCTGAACCAGCTACAACTACACCTGCTGCACCCAATTTCTTCAGGCCAGCCTGGTCGACTTTAGAAATGTCGGCCACGCTAACACGCAGACGGGTAATACACGCATCCAGGTTAGTGATGTTTTCTTTACCGCCGAAAGCGCTAACCAGAGCTGGTGCCATTTCGCTTGTGGAAGTGGTAGTCGTCTCAGATGTTGCGTCTTCACGACCTGGAGTTTTCAGGTCAAGCGCTTTAATCAGCACACGGAACACGGTGTAGTAAATCGCCGCGTAGCACAGGCCAACAATTGGGAACAACCACAATTTGCTGCTGTTACCGCTCAGCACGATGAAGTCAATCAGACCGTGAGAGAAGGAAGTCCCGTCACGCATACCCAGAAGGATACAGATTGGGAATGCCAGGCCTGCCAACACCGCGTGGATGATGTACAGGATTGGAGCAACGAACATGAAGGAGAACTCGATTGGCTCGGTAATACCGGTCAGGAACGAGGTCAACGCAGCGGAGATCATGATACCGCCGACTTTTGCACGGTTCTCAGGTTTAGCTGAGTGCCAGATTGCGATAGCCGCAGCAGGCAGACCGTACATTTTAAACAGGAAGCCACCAGACAGTTTGCCCGCAGTTGGGTCACCTGCCATGTAACGTGGGATATCGCCGTGGAAGACCTGACCTGCAGCGTTGGTGTATTCACCAATTTGCATCTGGAATGGAACGTTCCAGATGTGGTGCAGACCGAATGGTACCAGGCAGCGCTCTACGAAACCGTAGATGCCGAATGCCACAACCGGGTTCTGGTAAGCAGCCCACTGAGAGAAGGTCTGAATAGCCGTACCGATTGGAGGCCAGATGAAGGACAGCACAACACCCATGAAGATCGCAGCCAGACCGGAGATGATCGGTACGAAACGTTTACCCGCGAAGAAGCCCAGGTATTCTGGCAACTTGATGCGGTAGAAACGGTTAAACATGTAGGCTGCAATGGCACCAGAGATGATACCGCCCAGAACACCGGTATCAGCCAGGTGTTTTGCCGCGATCTCTTCAGCAGGAATATGCAGAACCAAAGGTGCAACAACCGCCATGGTCTTAACCATGATGCCGTATGCAACCACAGAGGCTAATGCAGAAACGCCATCGTTATTCGTGAAGCCTAATGCCACACCGATAGCAAAAATCAGCGGCATATTGGCGAATACTGAACCGCCAGCTTCCGCCATTACATGAGAAACGACTGCTGGCAGCCAGCTGAAGTTTGCAGAACCGACGCCCAGCAGGATACCTGCGATTGGCAGTACGGATACTGGCAGCATCAGCGATTTACCCACCTTTTGCAGGTTAGCAAATGCATTCTTAAACATATTGAGAGTGCTCCTGAGTATTTGTGCTTTTTTTTACGCGTTATGCGCATCGGACTGGGGGGAGATCCGGTCCATATACAGGCATCTTAAGTGCCCTTTGATTTATTACGCAGAGTAAAATAAATCGAAGATTTTTTGTTTGACGGCTATCACGTTTCTCTAAAAGCCATATGAAAAACTTTCATTAATTTACAAAACACGTTTCTAAACGTTACAAAAAGAGTCTGCACCACCTTTTTTGGGGTGGTGCACTGTACTCGCTTCGATCATTAATTACGAGCTTTAAAATAACTTAGACTTATCAAACGGATTGCAGGCGGGAGTCAGGAATATGGAACAAAGTGGCGAAGTTTTTTGTCGTCACAACGGCCAATTCCTCAAGTGAAACACCTTTCAGTACCGCCATATATTCCGCCACATCGCGCGTCATTGCTGGTTGGTTTTCCTTACCACGATGTGGCACCGGAGCAAGATAAGGTGAGTCGGTTTCCACCAGTATGCGATCCAGTGGCACATAGCGCGCCGCTTCCCTGAGTTGTTCGGCATTGCGGAAAGTCACAATACCGGAGAAAGAGATGTAAAAACCCATATCGAGCAATTTTGCAGCAGTTTCTCTGTCTTCTGTAAAACAGTGTAGTACCCCACCGCAGTCTGTCACTTTCTCTTCATGCAGAATGGCCAGGGTATCGGCGCGTGCATCTCGGGTATGAACAATCACCGGCTTGTTAAGTTCACGACCAATCTGGATATGATGGCGGAATGATTCCTGCTGGCGGGGTTTGGTTTCCGGGGTATAGAAGTAATCTAATCCCGTTTCCCCCAGCGCGACGACGCCAGGATCGGCGGCCAGGCGGCGAAGTTCCTCGACGTCATATTCTTCGTCCTGATTCAGCGGGTGTACACCGCATGAATAAGCGACATTCTGACGCTCACCAACTAATTGGCGCATATTGCGATAACCGTCGAGCGTAGTGGCAACCGCAAGGCAGAATTTCACATCACGTGCCGCCGCTTTTTCCAGGACGTCATCGACGCTTTTATGCAGGGATTGATAATCCAGGCCATCAAGATGGCAATGTGAGTCAACCAGGAACATACAGATACTCTTAAAGATGGAAGGAAGGAAGGACAGCACCTGGTTGCATTAAACGCTCCCAGGTGAGCAATTGTTCAGTCAGTAATAATTCGCGGTTCACACCTACGACACTCAGCAATGCTTCGCGGCAGGAAAACCAGCTATGCAAAATAGCTTGTAGCATCGCGGGGCTTGCGCTGTTGGCAATATTTGCCACCAATGTATGTTGATCATCATTGGTCAACCACGGCGTAGCACCCTGCTGCCATTTTAGTGCATCAACCAACAGTGAGCATAACCAATGGACGCGAACGGTCGCATCATCACTGTTCAAAGCAGGCAATAACGCCAGCATGTTCTTTGTGGCGCAAGCTTCGTTGAGTTTCTCGCACAGTGTCTGGCGGTGCTTCCACTGTTCAGGTTGCAACAGAGCCAGCGCACCGGCGGGAGCGCCAGAACTCAGGCGCAATGCGGCGCGCAGCTGCGCGTTATCCAGCGTGAGTTCCCGGGCCAGCCAGGCGAGAGCAAAGTTTTCGTCTGGGGGAGTCAGATACCAGTACAGGCAGCGACTACGCAGTGTGGCGGGTAAACGCGCAGGTTCACGGCACCCCAGAAAGAACCAGGTATTGGATGGCGGTTCTTCGAGTGTTTTCAACAACGCATTAGCCGCCGCCTCGGTAAGTAAACCGGCATCTTCCAGCCAGACCACTTTTGCTCCACCCTGCTGAGCGTGGCTGTAAAGCTTTTCAGTTATTTCACGAATAGCATCAATACCAAGACTGGATTTGCCCTTTTCTGGCGCGACCACGTAGCTGTCAGGATGTGTTCCCGCCTGCATCAACTGGCAACTGCGGCACTGGCCACAGCTTTTCGTTCCTTGCGGTTTCTGGCACATCAACCAGCGTGTGAGAGCGTAGATTAATGCGTCGTCCCCCATGCCAGACAATGAATGTAACAACAGTGCATGGTGCCCGCGCCCAGCCTGATACTGGCTGAGGATTTGCTCAAACGGCGCGCGTAACCATGGATACCATTTCATTACGCCAGCCCCTTAGCCCACTCAAGCACGGCGTTACGCACGTCTAGTGAAACTTTATCCAGGGTTTGTGTCGCATCAATGGTACGGATACGGCTGTCGCTTGCAGCAAGTTCCAGATAACGGGCGCGGGTGCGGTTAAAGAAGTCGATAGACTCCTGTTCGATGCGATCCAGTTCACCACGCGCACGGGCGCGAGTCAGGCCAACTTCCGGCGTGACATCAAGATAAATGGTCAGATCAGGATAGAAATCACCCAGCACGGTATTACGCAGTGCCATCAGTAATTGCTGGTCAATACAACGGCCACCGCCCTGATATGCTTGCGTCGAGAGGTCATGACGGTCACCAATAACCCATGCTCCGCGTGACAGCGCCGGTTTGATGACCGTTTCAACAAGCTGTACGCGTGCTGCGTAGAACATCAACACTTCAGCTTTATCCGTTACGATTTCATCGCCGATGCCTTTGTTGTTCAGCGTCAACTCACGCAATCTTTCCGCAAGAGGCGTGCCGCCGGGTTCACGCGTGAAGACCAGATCGGTCACCCCCAGCTCTTTTAAAGTCGCAACCACCACATTATGTGCGTTAGTTTTCCCTGCCCCTTCGAGCCCTTCGATGACGATAAATTTACTGACCATTCTTGTCCTTCAGTGCTTTGAGATACACCTGCACAGCCTGATTATGGCCTGCAAGGTTGGTATTAAATGTATGACCGCCCTTTCCATCAGCGACAAAATAGAGATACGGTGTTTTCGCGGGGTTTGCCGCGGCTTGCAACGAAGCGTTACCAGGAATCGCGATTGGGCCTGGCGGCATGCCACTAATCACATAGGTGTTATATGGCGTCGGCGTTTCCAGATCTTTGCGCGACAGCTTACCATTATAGCTCTCACCCATACCGTAAATTACCGTTGGGTCGGTTTGCAAACGCATGCCGATGCGTAAACGGTTGATGAACACCGAGGCGACTTGATCTCTTTCTGCTGCCACAGCGGTTTCTTTCTCGATTATCGAGGCCATGGTGACCAAATCGTTTTGCGTTTTGTACGGCAATCCGTCTTTTTTGCCATCCCATGCAGTCTGAACGGCTTTGACCATGCGCTCATGGGCGCGTTTTAACAGCGCAATATCGGTGGTGTTAGCAGTGTAAAGCCAGGTATCGGGGAAGAACCACCCTTCAACCCAATCTGGATGCTCAAGCTTTAAAGCTTCGGCAACGGTGGCGTAGTTATCGTCTTTAAGGGTGTGCTGAATGAACGGTGCTTCGCGCAATTGTTTTAGCCAGTCACTTAAACGAGTCCCTTCGACAAATCGAATAGGAAATTGAGCTTCTTTGCCACTGGCTAACAGTTTGAGCATATCTCGAACCGTCATTTGCGGGGTAAAGCGATAAGTGCCCGCTTTAAATTTAGCGAGGTCTGGCTCAACTTTTAACAGCCACTGGAATACTCGTGGGCGATTCAGTAATTTTTCTTCATATAACTGCTTACCCAACGCCAGGCGACCCGTGCCCGGCTTGAGCATAAATATGGTGTCTTGCTTGATGGTCAGATGGCTGTCGGCGAGTTGACGGACTTTATATAAGCCAACACCTGCCGCCACGCCAAGCACCACTAACAACAGCAGGAAGAAACGTAGCATCTTTTTCATTGATAATTGGTTACTCACAAAGTGGTGCTAAAAATTGATAAAGCTCATGCGATTTATATCGCCAGGATTCAGCCTGGTTCACAGGGATAATCGGCATCAATGCGTTGCAAATTAGCACTTCATCAGCCGTCGCCAGGCTGTCTAATCTTTCGCGCACTTCAGTCACCTGCCATGATGATTCAGCCAGACAGGCGATAATATGCTGACGCATGGTGCCGTTCACACCAGATTTATCTACATACGGCGTAAATACCTGTGTTCCTTTACGCCAGAATAAATTAGCGGCACAGCATTCCGTAAGCCACCCATCGCTGTCAAGAACCAGCGCCTCCTGGGCTGGCATCTGTTCAAGATGCGTACGAATCATCACTTGTTCGAGCCGATTCAGGTGTTTAATTCCGGCGAGATGTGGGTTGATACCCATCCGAATTGGGCTAAGCGCCAGGGAGATACCGTGTGCGCGCCACTGAGGATAAAAAGCAGGGTAAGCAGAAACCGACAATAAGCGAGTCGGCTGCACGCAATTTGCGGCGCTATAACCACGCCCACCGCTGCCTCTGGTTATGATCACCTTCAACACGGCTTGTTGTTCAACCGCCGCCATTTGCTGCATTTCATTTTCCAGCAGTGACCAATCGACAAATGGAATCAGGAGTTTTTCACAGGCTTGCTGCAATCGAGCGAGGTGTTGTTCTAAAAAACGAATGCTGCCGTTGCAAGCACGCGCCGTGGTGAAGCAGCCATCACCGAACTGCACAGCGCGATCGTTCGCCGCCAGATTTTCCGTTAACTCACCATTGATTAAATACATTACAACTCCTCAATGTTCTGTGAGTTAAGAGTGCCAGTGCGAAGGGTTTGCAGCAAGAGGGGACATTTCAGATGTATAAAGGGCCCGCAAGCGAGCCCTTTATAAGTAACGACTTAGATCTTTTTAAAGATCAATGAGCCGTTGGTACCACCAAACCCGAATGAATTACACAGAGTGTATTCCATTCCTTTCACCTGGCGAGCAACATGAGGAACAAAGTCCAAATCGCAACCTTCGTCAGGGTTATCAAGGTTAATTGTTGGTGGAATCGCCTGATCGCGCAGTGCGAGGACGGAGTAGATTGACTCTACAGCCCCTGCAGCACCTAACAGGTGACCGGTCATAGACTTAGTTGAGCTCACCAGAACACGCCTGGCATCTTCACCAAAAATAGTCTTAACCGCTTGTGTTTCAGCTTTATCGCCAGCTGGCGTTGAAGTGCCATGCGCATTCACATAGCTCACCATACCAGGGGTAATGCCTGCATCACGCAGAGCATTTTCCATCGCCAGTGCAGCACCTGCACCTGACTCCGGCGGAGAAGTCATGTGATAAGCATCGCTGCTCATACCAAAACCAACGACTTCTGCATAGATTTTCGCGCCACGTTTCTTAGCATGTTCGTACTCTTCGAGTACCATCATGCCTGCGCCATCACCCAGTACAAAACCATCACGGTCTTTATCCCACGGACGGCTTGCCGCTTGTGGGTTTTCGTTACGGGTAGAAAGTGCACGTGCCGCACCAAAGCCACCCACGCCCAGCGGAGTACTCGCCTTCTCTGCGCCACCTGCCAGCATAGCGTCTGCATCGCCGTAGGCGATCATACGTGCTGCCTGACCGATGTTATGCACACCAGAAGTACAAGCTGTAGCAATGGAAATGCTTGGGCCGCGCAGGCCAAACATAATGGTCAAATGACCTGCTACCATATTCACAATAGTGGATGGTACAAAGAATGGGCTGATCTTACGTGGACCACCGTTGACCAACGAGGAGTGGTTCTCTTCGATAAGACCCAGACCACCAATACCAGAACCAATTGCGGCACCGATACGGATTGCATTCTCTTCTGTTACTTCCAGACCAGAATCCAGCATGGCCTGGTGGCCAGCAACAATTCCATATTGAATGAAGGCATCCATTTTGCGCTGTTCTTTGCGCGAAATGATGTCGTCACAGTTAAAATCCTTTACTAAGCCAGCAAATTTCGTTGCATAGGCGGTAGTATCGAAATGGTCGATTAGGCTGATGCCACTCTGACCGGCAAGGAGAGCTTTCCAGCTAGACTCTACGGTATTGCCGACAGGAGACAACATGCCCAGTCCGGTCACAACTACACGACGCTTAGACACGTTTGTCCTCCAGGGAGGGAAAAAATAATACTAGTGGGACAATTAGATAAAACTCAGGCGGTCGAATGACCGCCTGGAGATGTTCACTTACGCCTGGTGACCGTTGATGTAATCAATGGCAGCCTGAACAGTGGTGATTTTCTCAGCTTCTTCGTCCGGAATCTCAGTATCAAACTCTTCTTCCAGAGCCATTACCAGCTCAACGGTGTCAAGAGAATCAGCGCCCAGGTCCTCTACGAAGGAAGCGGAGTTGATAACTTCTTCCTGCTTAACGCCCAGTTGTTCGCCAATAATTTTCTTAACGCGTTCTTCGATAGTGCTCATACTCTTAAATTTCCTATCAAAACTCGCTTTCGCGATGGTTTTCGTAGTGTATAAAATGTTGAAAAAGATGCAACTAAATCCCGGCAGGTCATACCACGATTTTACGCTATTTTGCGGGCATTCGCCCAAATAACGCAAATATTTTGTATCGTGGTTAAACCATATACATTCCGCCATTGACGTGCAGGGTTTCACCAGAGATGTAACCCGCCTCGTCAGAGGCTAAAAATGCAACAGCACTGGCGATTTCTTTTGCGTCGCCTAAACGACCCGCTGGAACTTCCGCCAGTATACCCGCACGCTGTTCTTCAGAAAGCGCACGCGTCATGTCCGTTTCAATAAAGCCCGGAGCAACAACGTTTACAGTAATACCACGAGACGCAACTTCACGTGCCAGTGATTTACTGAAACCAATCAGACCCGCTTTCGCCGCAGCGTAGTTTGCCTGACCAGCATTTCCCATGGTACCAACCACGGAACCAATAGTGATAATACGACCATGACGCTTTTTCATCATAGCGCGCATTACCGCTTTTGACAGACGGAAAACTGATGACAGATTGGTTTCGATGATATCGTTCCATTCGTCATCTTTCATGCGCATTAACAGATTATCACGAGTGATACCGGCATTATTGACCAGAATGTCAACTTCACCAAATTCTGCGCGAATATTTCCTAAAACAGCTTCAATCGAAGCAGGATCGGTCACATTCAGCATATAGCCTTTGCCGTTATCGCCCAGATAATCACTGATCGCCTGCGCACCGCTTTCGCTGGTCGCAGTACCGATAACTTTCGCACCACGGGCCACTAGGGTTTCCGCGATTGCGCGGCCAATACCGCGGCTTGCACCGGTTACCAGCGCAATTTTTCCTTCAAAACTCATGGTCATCCTCGTCTTATTGCTCGAGCGCCGCTGACAGAGCTACCGGCTCGTTAATCGCCGATGCTGTCAGTGTGTCAACAATACGCTTTGTCAGGCCAGTCAATACTTTACCAGGCCCTACTTCCAGCAACTGGGTCACACCCTGTGCTGCCATAAATTCAACTGATTTAGTCCATTGTACTGGGCTGTACAATTGGCGCACCAGCGCGCTACGAATAGCTTCTGGTGATGTTTCGCACTTCACGTCCACATTGTTCACAACCGGAACAGTTGGCGCATTGAAAGTAATATTTTCCAGCGCGACTGCCAGTTTATCTGCCGCTGGTTTCATCAGCGCACAGTGAGAAGGCACACTGACAGGCAATGGCAGTGCACGTTTTGCACCGGCGGCTTTACAAGCTGCACCTGCACGCTCAACTGCGTCTTTATTACCCGCGATCACGACCTGGCCTGGTGAGTTATAGTTCACCGGAGAGACTACTTCGCCTTGAGCCGCTTCTTCACAAGCTTTGGCAATTGATGCATCATCAAGACCGATGATGGCATACATTGCACCTGTGCCAGCAGGAACCGCTTCCTGCATCAATTTGCCACGTAATTCAACCAGACGCACCGCGTCAGCAAAATCAATCACACCAGCACAAACCAGAGCAGAATATTCGCCCAGACTGTGGCCTGCCATCATAACAGGCGTTTTGCCACCTTGCTGCTGCCAGACACGCCATAAAGCAACAGATGCGGTAAGCAAAGCAGGTTGAGTCTGCCAGGTTTTGTTCAACTCTTCCGCAGGACCTTGTTGGGTCAATGCCCACAAATCATAGCCCAGAGCAGCAGAAGCTTCACGGAAGGTCGCTTCTACAACAGGGTTTGCTGCTGCGATTTCTGCCAGCATACCTGGTGCTTGCGAACCCTGGCCTGGGAAAACAAAAGCAAATTGAGTCATGGTTAAATCCCTAATAATCAAAAACGAACCAGTGCTGAACCCCAGGTAAAGCCGCCACCGAAGGCTTCGAGCAATACCAGTTGGCCACGTTGAATTCGACCATCACGAACAGCTTCGTCAAACGCTGCCGGTACAGAGGCCGCAGAGGTGTTGCCGTGGCGATCAAGAGTCACAACCACATTATCTAATGACATGCCAAGTTTCTTGGCCGTGGCACTGATAATGCGTAAGTTAGCCTGATGCGGCACCAACCAATCGAGATCCGAACGATCCAGATTATTCGCCTCAAGGGTCTCATCAACAATGTGTGCAAGCTCTGTAACCGCGACTTTAAAGACTTCATTGCCGGCCATCGACAGGTGAATCGAATTTTCAGGATTCACGCGATCGACATTCGGTAGCATCAGCAGTTCACCATAGCGACCGTCAGCATGCAGGTGGGTTGAAATGATACCAGGCTCTTCAGAAGCACTCAGTACAACCGCCCCTGCACCATCACCAAAAATAATAATTGTGCCACGATCGGTAGGATCGCAAGTACGAGCCAGCACATCAGAACCAATAACCAGCGCATGTTTTACTGCACCAGACTTCACATATAGGTCTGCCACGCTCAGGGCGTAGGTAAAACCTGCGCAAGCGGCTGCAACATCAAATGCAGGGCAGCCTTTAATCCCTAACATTGCCTGCACCTGGCAGGCAGCACTTGGGAAAGCGTGCGTTGAAGAAGTTGTGGCAACGATAATCAGCCCAATTTCAGACTTATCGATTTCTGCCATTTCAAGCGCACGCGTAGCCGCAGCAAAAGCCATTGTTGCAACGGTTTCATCTGGCCCAGCAATTCGACGTTCACGAATACCTGTACGGGTGACAATCCACTCGTCAGAAGTATCCACCATTTTTTCCAGGTCGGCGTTGGTACGCACGTGTTCGGGCAAATAGCTGCCCGTACCAATAATCTTCGTATACATGTACGTCAGTCACTCTTGGGTAATACAGATTCCAGGCGGGCAGCAATCCGTGTAGGGACTTGCCGCACCACCGCCTGCACTGCCTGTTCAATAGCGACAACAAACGCTCGCTGATTGGCCGCTCCGTGACTCTTAATCACTGTGCCGCGCAATCCTAACAGACAGGCGCCATTATACTGGTCGGGGTTGAGGTGACTGAATCGCCTGGTCAGGCTCTTTTGTAACCAATGCTTCAATATAATTAGCCACCACGACCTTTTTTTCCCTTCACCTTGAGATTTCAAAAGCGAAAGGAACATTCTGGCAACCCCTTCCATCGTCTTGAGGGTGACGTTACCGACAAAGCCATCACACACCAGCACATCGGTTTTTCCCGTCAACAGCTCGTTCGCTTCAAGATAGCCAATATAGTTGATAGAAGGCATTGTTTTTAATAAAGCTGAGGCATCACGAATACTATCGAGACCTTTAGTCTCCTCTTCGCCGATGTTCAGCAAAGCGACTCGCGGGGAGTTGATGCCGAGTACTTCTTCAGCCATCACAGAACCCATTATCGCGAATTGCACCAACATATTACTGTCACAATCAACGTTCGCACCGAGATCCAGCACGACAGTTTTACCCTTTTGTTGATGCGGTAAAACCGTCATCAACGCTGGGCGCTCAATCCCTTCAATCGGTTTGAGCAATAATTTAGCCAGGCCCATCAGCGCACCAGTATTTCCTGCACTGACACAAGCCTCCGCTCGCCCTTCTTTTACTAACTCAAGCGCCACTCGCATTGAGGTTCCGCGACTGTTACGAATCGCTTGCGAAACTCTTGCATCACTGGCAATAACCGATTCCGCAGGAACTATCTGCGCTCGTGAACGTTTTTCAAAATCAGCTTTGGCAAGTAATGGCGTGATGGCGTCGGGGTCGCCGACTAATAGAAGGTTTAGCTGAGAGTTAGAGTCCAGTGCCTGCAAAGCTGCAGGCACTGTCACGGAAGGACCGAAGTCCCCACCCATGGCATCTAACGCAAGGGTTAGACGTCTCAAGGTATCGCCAATTACTTAGCGATAACCTTGCGACCGCGGTAGAAACCGTCGGCGGTGATGTGGTGACGCAGATGAGTTTCGCCAGAAACTTTGTCCACGGACACTGCTGCTGTGGTCAGCGCGTCATGGGAACGACGCATGCCACGTTTAGAACGGGTTGGTTTATTCTGTTGTACGGCCATGGACCTTACTCCTCAATTACTTATGCTTTAAACTGGCTAATACGGCAAATGGGTTTGGTTTCTCCGCCTCGGAAGGCAGTTTGCCAAATACCATGTCCGCCTCGGACACTTCACAGTGTTCAGAATCATGCACCGGAACAACTGGCAAGGAGAGGATAATTTCATCTTCAACCAACGCCAGAAGATCGATTTCACCAAATTCGTTGACCTGAACTGGTTCATATCCTTCCGGGAGTGCTTCAGCCTGCTCGTCTTTGACGATCGGGCTAAAACAATACTGTGTGTAGACCTGATGGGCAAACGGCTTTCCGCAACGCTGACATGCCAATGTTACCGAAACCTTCGCATCACCGGTAAGAACCGCGAGGCGTTGGTTATCGATGGCAAATGACATATCGCATTCCACATCACTGTCTACACTGACTACAAATTCGGCGACACGCTCAACCTGAATAGGGGTGTAAACACCCGTGTAATCAAGGCGTTTTTGAGCCGTACGAACCGGATCGAGAGTCAGGGGTAATTTTACTTTTTGCATAGGGCGCGCATATTAACTTTGTAACGTCATAGAGTCAAAGAAAAAGCCTGTAAACAGCGCCTTTTCTACTTATTCGCACACATTGCGGTGGCATAGTTTAAAATGCCTTTTCTCGGATCGCTATCATTAATGAAAAAAATATGACGCAAATTGTTCTGGCTTCAACTTCGCCATACCGTCGAGAGCTACTAGAAAAGCTCGGTATCCCCTTTACTACCGCGTCTCCACAGGTCGATGAAACGCCGATTCCCGGTGAGAATGCCCGCCAGCTGGTCGTGCGACTGGCGCAAGCAAAAGCACAGGCGTTGAGCAAGGAATATCCAAATCATCTGATTATCGGTTCAGATCAGGTCTGCGTTTTAGAGGGAAAAATCGTCGGAAAGCCGCACACCGAAGAAAAAGCAGTGGAACAATTGCTGACTGCCCGCAACAGTATTGTCACTTTTTATACCGGGTTGGCGCTTTATAATTCAGCATCCGGAAATTTACAGGTGATTTGCGAACCTTTTGATGTTCATTTTCGTCATCTGAGTGAACAAGAAATCCGCAATTACGTGCGAAAAGAACAGCCGTTACAGTGCGCTGGAAGTTTTAAGAGTGAAGGTTTGGGGATCACATTATTCGACAGACTGTCCGGTAAGGATCCGAACACCCTGGTTGGGCTGCCGTTAATTAGCTTGTGCGAGATGCTCAACAACGAGGGATGTAACCCTTTACTCATATAGCTGACTTAGAGTGGAGACACCTTCGCGCCTCCACTCTAAACGGTTAGCCCGCGTTGCGTAACACCGTAAGACAGCGTTTCAATTGCTCATCCAGCGGCGCTTCAACACGCATAACTTCACCGGTATTGGGATGGGTGAAACGCAATGCTGCGGCATGCAAGAACAAACGATTCAGGCCAGTGCCTGCGAGTTGCTTATCAAATTCGCGATCGCCATAGCGATCATCGAACGCAATGGGGTGCCCGGCATGCAGCGTGTGCACGCGAATCTGATGGGTTCGCCCGGTGATTGGGCTGCAACGTACTAATGTGGCGAAAGCATAACGCTCTTCCACTTTAAAACGTGTTTCTGACGGTTTGCCTTCACTGTTGACGCGTACAATACGCTCACCGCTCTGCAAAATATTTTTTAGCAACGGAGCCTGCACCGCTTTGACATGCGACTGCCATTGGCCACGTACCAGCGCCAGGTAATCCTTCTGCATACCCTTTTCACGCAACTGCTCGTGCAGTGAACGCAGGGCGGAGCGTTTCTTCGCCACCAGCAAAATGCCCGATGTATCACGGTCAAGACGATGCACAAGTTCAAGGAAACGCGCTTCCGGGCGCAACGCACGCAAGCCTTCAATCACACCAAAGCTCAAGCCACTGCCACCGTGAACCGCAGTACCTGAAGGTTTATTCAATACCAGGATGTGATCATCTTCATAAATAATCGCATCCGTCAGCGCGGCGACTTTTTGTAGATGTGGCGATACGGCTTGTTCTTCACGTTCGGCGACGCGAACCGGCGGAATACGAATTTCGTCGCCATCCTGGATTTTATATTCAGGCTTAATGCGTTTTTTATTCACGCGCACTTCGCCTTTACGCAAAATGCGATAAATCATACTTTTCGGCACGCCCTTCAGGCGGGAGAGCAAAAAGTTATCGATACGCTGCCCAGCTTCATCAGAAGAAATGGCAACGATTTGTACTGAAGGTGTCGGAGTTTTCATGGTCGGCGATTCTAAATAGCGTGCGCGCATAGCGCCACTCATTTTTATGTGCTTAACTGAGAATCTGCCTGGTTTTAAGTCGCCTGACTGCCCTTTTTCAGATTTCTGCGACATGCAGCGAAAAAGTGAGTTAAAAAACTGTAAGAAACGAGGCATCAAAGGCAAAAGTCATCTTGCTATAATAAGGTTAGCAATGGAATAATGTTGCGGTTTTCCGTGTTGATACTTGTTAGAACAAGGAATTTTGCGGAATTACCAGTTTTGCCTGAACGTCCATCCACGCAGCAATGGCGTAAGACGTATTGTACCTTCAGGCAGTTAGCGGGCTGCGGGTTGCAGCCTGACCGGTAAATTGGAATCAACTCTTAAGATATATTCTAAGGTTATTCCCACGATAATTGCGCTGTATTTCCGTATGAAATACAGGCTACCGACACTTTGCGCCTCTCAGCAAGCGACAACCGTGAGGTTGGCGACTTAGCGTTTAGTCACGAGGCCATCGGTTCACTCCCGGTCAGCGTCACCATGCCCGTAGCTTTGTCACCAATGTAAGAATAATGAGTAAGTTACGATGAAAAGAATGCTAATAAACGCGACTCAGCAAGAAGAGTTGCGTGTCGCCCTTGTAGATGGGCAACGTCTGTACGATCTGGATATTGAAAGTCCTGGACACGAACAGAAAAAAGCCAACATCTATAAAGGCAAAATCACCCGTATTGAACCAAGTCTGGAAGCGGCATTTGTAGATTACGGCGCGGAACGTCATGGTTTCCTTCCTCTTAAAGAAATTGCCCGCGAATACTTCCCGTCTAATTATTCATCACATGGTCGTCCGAACATTAAAGATGTTCTGCGTGAAGGCCAGGAAGTGATTGTCCAGATTGATAAAGAAGAACGTGGTAATAAAGGCGCAGCCTTAACCACCTTTATTAGTCTGGCAGGAAGTTATTTAGTACTGATGCCAAATAACCCACGTGCTGGTGGTATTTCCCGCCGCATCGAAGGTGACGATCGTACTGAATTGAAAGAAGCCCTTTCCTCTCTGGAACTACCAGATGGCATGGGTCTGATTGTACGTACTGCTGGCGTGGGTAAATCCGCTGAAGCACTGCAATGGGATTTAAGCTTCCGTCTGAAGCACTGGGAAGCGATTCAAAAAGCGGCAGAAAATCGCCCTGCTCCATTCCTTATCCATCAGGAAAGCAACGTTATTGTACGTGCTTTCCGCGATTACCTGCGTCAGGACATCGGTGAAATTCTTATCGATAACCCGAAAGTACTCGAACTGGCTCGCCAGCATATCGGTGCTCTGGGTCGCCCTGATTTCAGCAGCAAAATTAAGCTCTACACCGGTGAAATCCCGCTGTTTAGCCACTACCAAATTGAGTCGCAGATTGAATCCGCTTTCCAGCGCGAAGTTCGTCTGCCATCCGGTGGTTCGATTGTTATCGACTCCACTGAAGCGTTAACCGCCATCGACATCAACTCCGCGCGCGCAACTCGCGGTGGTGACATCGAAGAAACGGCGTTCAATACCAACCTTGAAGCGGCTGATGAAATCGCGCGCCAACTGCGTCTTCGTGACCTCGGTGGTTTGATTGTTATCGACTTCATCGACATGACGCCTGTGCGCCACCAGCGTGCGGTAGAAAACCGTCTGCGTGAAGCTGTCCGTCAGGACAGAGCTCGTATCCAAATTAGCCATATCTCTCGCTTTGGCCTGCTGGAAATGTCTCGTCAGCGTCTCTCCCCTTCTTTGGGCGAGTCCAGCCACCACGTCTGCCCGCGTTGTAGCGGCACAGGTACGGTGCGTGACAACGAATCCATGGCACTCTCCATTCTGCGTCTGATTGAAGAAGAAGCGCTGAAAGAGAATACCCAGGAAGTTCATGCGATTGTTCCGGTGCCGATTGCGTCTTACCTGCTGAACGAAAAACGTGATGCAGTTAGCGCGATTGAAACCCGTCAGGGCGGCGTGAAAGCCATCATCGTTCCTAACGATCAGATGGAAACACCACACTACTCCGTACTGCGCGTGCGCAAAGGCGAAGAAACTAAAACGCTGAGCTACATGCTGCCTAAGCTGCATGAAGAAGAGATGGCGATGCCTTCTGATGAAGAGTACGCCGAGCGTAAACGCCCAGAGCAACCTGCGCTCGCGACCTTCGTGATGCCAGACGTGCCGCCAGCACCGCCAGAATCTGCACCGGTAGCCACACCAGCTCCTGCTGCTAAACCTGCGGTCGCGAAAACGGCAACAGCTGAGCAACCTGGCTTGATTAGCCGCTTCTTCGGTGCGCTGAAAAACCTGTTCGCAGGCGAAGCGACTACTGAAAGCAAAGAAGTTCAGGAAGCGAAACCGGCTGAGACTGAAGGCCAGCGTCAGGGTCAGGATCGTCGTAATAACCGTCGCCAGAACAACCGTCGTGACCGTAACGATCGTGGCGATCGCAACAACCGCGATCGTGATAACCGTGGCGAAAGCCGTGGTGAAAATCGCAGCGAAAATCGTGATAATCGTGATAATCGTGATAATCGTGAGCCGCGCGAAAACCGCGATCGCGACGATAACCGCCGTAATCGCCGCCAGGGTCAGCAGCAAAATGCTGAAGTCCGTGAAAACCGCCCGGCCGTTGCTGAAGAAGCTGAAAAGCCTAAAGCACGCGACGAGCAGCAGCCACGTCGTGAACGCAACCGTCGTCGTAGCGATGACAAACGCCAGGCACAGCAGGAAGTTAAAGTTCTGCAGCGCGATGAACCGGTAGAAGTTGAAGCTGATACCGAGCAGGAAGAACGCGTCCAGGTGATGCCTCGCCGTAAGCAACGTCAATTGAGCCAGAAAATTCGTTTCGAATCTGCAGCAGATTCCGTAACTGAAACTGTGACAACTCCAGACGTAGCCGAAGTGACCGCTGCACCTGCTGCACGTACCGAACTGGCGACGATTCCGTTACCAGCAGTTATCGAGAAACCTGTTGTTGAGCATGATGACAACAACGATTCACGTAACGATTCTAACGGTATGCCGCGTCGCTCTCGCCGTTCCCCACGTCACTTGCGTGTCAGTGGTCAACGTCGCCGTCGTTATCGTGATGAGCGTTACCCAACGCAGTCACCGATGCCATTGATCGTTGCTTGTGCTTCTCCTGAACTTGCTTCTGGTAAAGCCTGGATCAGCTACCCGGTTGCCCGTTCCCAGGAAGATTCGCAGTACGAGAATCACGTTGATCATGCTCCAGTCTTTGTTTCTCACGAGCAAGAGCCTGTAGAAGTGGTTATTGTTCCGCCAGTCGTTCAGGCAGCAGCGCAACCTGTAGCGGTTGAACCGGCACACGTTGAAACCACTCATCCAGAAGTGATTGCGGCTTCGGTCACTGAGCAGCCACATCTGATTGCCACTGAAGACGACGTTGTTGCTGAACAAGTGATTGACGAAGTTACGCCAGCTCAGGATGACGTTGCCGTTGAAACGCATCAACAGCAGGCAGCAGAAGTGGCTGAAGTTGCTCCAGTCGTAGTTGAAGAAACTACGCCAGAGGCTCCGGTAGAAGAAGTTAAGCCGGCAGTGACAGAGACTAAAGCTGAAGAGACTCCGGTTGCAGAAACCAAAGCTGAAGAGACGCCAGTTGAGAAAACTGTTGTAGCAGAAACTGTGGTTCCTGAAGTGAAAGCTGCACAGCCTGTTGTTGCTCATGTGACTAAACATGCAGCCGCGCCGATGACTAAAGCTCCGGCACCGGAATATACTCCGGAAGCACCACGCCAGAGCGATTGGGTACGCCCAACATATGAGTTCAGTGGCCGCGGTTCTGCTGGTGGAAACAGCGCAACTCACCAGGCAACAGCTCCAGCTACACGCCCGCAAAGCGCTGAATAATCGCTAAGCGTTGCGAAAAAGCCGGTCAGGAAACTGACTGGCTTTTTTATTTCTGAGAGTCTTGTGGGATAAGGCAAAAAAAAGCCCACTTCGGGGTAATGAAGTGGGCACATAAAGCGCACCCAGTTTCATGGCACGCCCCAAACGGTAAAGCTACTATTTATTCAGCTGGAACAAAGACATCCCCTGCATATCACTGAATGCTTTGTAAGACGCCTGAAGTGCTGCCTGCTGCATCACATAGGAAGATATCGCCGAGTTCCAGTCTACATCCACCAAATCACTCATTTGCTGCGACTGTCCCAACGCACGGTCATTACCTAAATCATCAAGCTTATCCAGCTCATTAAGCTGTGTGCCTAGCTCTGCACGCACGGTCAGAACGTTATTAAGGGAGTTTTTCAGCCCACGGTTGGTTTTATCGATAGCCGCGGTTAAAAGATCTTTGTCGGCATCATCCAGGCCTTCAGCGGGTTTTCTCAGGGTGGCAATCGCAGAATCAAGCATGTTGAACAGATTGGTTTCCGAGTCACTGCCATCGGGTTCCGGCACCGCATTACTGGTCAGCGAGTTGAACACTTGCGTGCCCGTGTGGCCAATCGTCATGCTGCGTGCGGCATCAACAGACTGGGTCACAGCAGTACCACCGCCCGTATAAACGATGCTGTTTGCCCCACCGCTAAACGGTGCAGAATCCGTTTTATAGCCCGCAAAAATAAAACGCCCGTTGCCATCTGTGCTGTTGGCAAGGTTGAGGATCTGATTGCGGACACCTTCCAGATCGGTAGCCAGTGAAGCACGATCGTCATCGCTTAACGTACCGTTACCGGCGTTAACGATTTTCTCCTGCGCAGACTGAATCGCCGTGGTCACCTGCCCCAGTACGTTCTCTTCCAGCGACACTTTCTGTGTCGCAAAAGTACGAGCCAGCGCGTACTGGCTGTTTTGAGCCTGAGCCTGAGACAACACCACCGCTTGCGATGCGGCAATCGGGTCATCAGAAGGTTTAGTGACACGTTTACCCGTCGACATTTGCTCGCCGTAGCGCAGCCACTCACTTTGTGCGTTGGTCACGCCACGCATGTTTTGCTGGTACATCATTGCGGTACTGATACGCATACGCCAGATTCCTTAATTAACGGATGGACAGTAACGCATCAAACAGAGTTGATGCCGTCTGAAGAACCTGGGCATTCGCCAGGTAATACTGTTGGAAACGCTGCAAGTTACCGTACTCTTCGTCAAGGTTGACACCAGAGATGGACTGCTGTTGGTTACTCAACTGCGTGACCACATTATCTTGCGTGGTACTGGTGACTTTCAGCGTGCTGGTTTTGTTACCCACATCACTCACCAGGCTGGCATACGCATCGTTAAACGATTTGTTGCCGTTGACGACTTTACTGCTCTGCAAATCCAACAGCGCCTGAGCATTACGGTTGTCGCTATCGCCACCCGAAGGATTGGCCGCTAATGCCAATTCACTTTCGTCGCTAATTAAGACGTTCATATTCACCACAACATCTGAAACCGGCTTAATAACGAAACTGTCATTCTTGGTCGCTGGCGTACCGCTAATGTCGATTTTTAAGCCGTCGAAACTCAGACTCTTGTTGCCACTGCCATCAACGGCCTCGGTTGCGGTGAATTTCTTATTGTCCGACAAGCGAGTGATTTCCCAGTCAGGATCGTTAAACACAGCTTTATAGTCGCTGGCCTGAACCGCTTTGCTGTCAGTGACTTGTGCAGTCAGTACTGTCGATTGAGAGGCATTTTTACTGTTGCTTAAAACAGACGGGCCGCCGTAATCAAAGAAATCTTTCCCCACCGCGCCATTGGCATCAATGCCCGCGCTGTGCTGCTGATTAATCGCATCAGAGAACGCTAAAGCTAACTGCCCGAGGCGGTTACGCGCGCTGTCCAAATCCTGAGAACGGAAAGTCAACATGCCGCCCAGCGAACCATTCTTCAGCTGGCTTTCAGGGATTTCAGTGGTGCCAGAAACCGGGTCAACATACGCCACAGTAATGCGTGACGGGTCAGAACTGGAGCCGACAGCCGCCAGTTGATTAGCTTTGTCGCCTTGCACCAGGGTTAAACCGTTGGCGATCGACACGTTATACGAGCCACCGTCCTGCACACTGACTTCAACACCGACAATCTGGTTAAGCTGGCTGACCAACTGGTCGCGCTGATCGAGCAAATCGTTTGGTGATGCGCCCGCGCCCACACCGGTAAGGCGTGAAATCTGATTATTCAGATTCGCAATCTGGCTGGCGTAATTATTGATTTGTTCCACGCTGCTCTGGATAGCAGTATTCACCTGCTTATCCTGGTCGCGCAGATACTGATCCGTCACCTTAAACTGGTTTACCAGGCCGCTGGCATTGCCAAGCAACGCCTGGCGAGCAGCCGGGTCTTCAGAATTACTGACCAGCGTTTGCAGGCCAGTAAAGAAACTTTGCATGGTGGTGGCGAGGGTGTTGGTGCTACCCGACAGCATATTGTCGATTTTCGACATTTGCTGATACTGAGTACTCAGACCACTGCTTTGCGTCTGTGCCGCGCGCAGTTGGTTAGTGATGAACGCATCATATTCACGTTGCACACCGCTGACTTGCACACCGTTGCCAATCCATCCTCCAGCACCCAGCGTACTTTTCGACTGAGATAACACGGTAGTCTGGCGGGTATAGCCTGTGACGTTGTAATTAGAAATGTTGTTACTGACAGTATTCAGTGCCGCCTGGGCAGCACCCAGGCCACTCATGGCACTGTTAATCAGGCTACTGGACATGAAATTTCCTTAGCGCATTAATCACGGTTCCTGTCAGTAAGTATCGGCAGTTCCCGGCAGGACTTGAGTATTTAATAGTGAGAACTTAGAAGAGATTAGACAGGTCGTTGCTATACGCTTTCGCCACTTTCTCACCCATCGCTTTCATCTGCTGAATCATGCCCGTCAGCTTACGGGCATAGTTCGGATCGGTGGCGTACCCCGCATTTTGCAACGCTTGTGCGCCCTGTTCTGCGGTATTGGCATTAGTCACGGCGGCGTAACGCGGGTTGCGTGTCAACAAGCCGACGTAATCAGAAAGCGCCTCCAGATAAGAGCTATACACGCGGAACTTGGCTTTTACCTTTTTCGCTTCACCGTTTTCATATTCGGTGGTGGTGATTTCAGTCACCTCCCCTTTCCAGCTACTGCTGGCTTTGACGCCAAACAGGTTAAAACTCGGCTCACCTTTTTCAGTCAGAATTTGCCGTTGCCCCCAGCCTGACTCCAGTGCCGCTTGCGCCAGAATCAAGTGATGAGGAATGCCGCTCTGTTCACTGGCAAGGCGTGCGGGTAACGAAAGCTGCGCCAGGAAGTCTTTGCTATCACCGGTTAGCGGTTCTTCGTTAGACGGTGCTTTCGGGATGGCCTGACGCACCATTTGCGTGATGGTCTGGTTCTGGAAGCTGGTCACCGTCTGCATATCAAACTTCATCGGTACTTTGCCAGCCTCTTCCGATGGGTCAGCATTGCCGCCCATTTGCTCCACCATCATGTCCGCCAGCCCAAGGCCTTTTGCGCTGAGCTGTTGGGCAATTTGCTGGTCATAGATACTGGTGTACATCCGCGTTTGCTCACTGCTGAACAAGCCATCTTTCGGCAGCGCCTCGCGCATGCTTTTCAGCATCATCTGCACGAACATCCCTTCCACCTGGCGGGCAACCGACTTCATGTTGCCTTTCGGATCTTGCCCTGTTTTGGCTTTTAACTCGTTAAGAGAGTTAGCATCCCACGCCGCATTCGCCAGTGATTGGGACTCGTTAAGCATCAGATAATTTCCACTTTGGCCCGCAAACAACCCGCGGTTTGCATAGATTGCAGAATCGACATCAACTCCATTGGTGATGCGCCCAGCGTGTTCAAAGCACGAACCACGGTGTTCAGGTTGGCACTGGCGTTAACCCGTTGCAGCGCCCCGCCATTCTGGCGCAAGTCGATTTGCGTTTGCGGGGTGACAACAGTTTGACCGCCACCAAATGGTGTATCCGGCTGGCTCACCTGTGCCTGGCGGTTGACCGTCACCGACAAGTTGCCCTGCGCCACCGCACAAGTATTCAGTGTCACTTCCTGGTTCATCACCACCGAACCGGTACGTGAGTTGATAATCACTTTGGCGTCCTGTGCTGGCAGGTTCACTTCCAGGTTCTGAATATCGGCCAGCAAACGCACTTGCGAGCTGTTGCCGGTTGGGACACGAATCTGGATGGTGCGAGCATCAATCGCCGACGCGCTGCCAAAGCCACGCGAACGGTTAATGGTGTCGGTAATTTGCTGCGCCAGCGTGAAATCATCATTGTTCAGTTGCAGGCTGATGAGATTGCCTGAACCAAACGTTCCCGGTAATTCACGTTCGATGATCGCGCCATTGGTGATACGCCCGCCATTCAGTTGGTTCACCTGAACGCTGCTGCCACCCGCAGAAGCCCCCGCACCACCGACCAGAATATTGCCTTGCGCCAGGGCATAAACCTGGTTGTCGACCCCTTTCATTGGCGTCATCAGCAATGTGCCGCCGCGCAAGCTTTTGGCGTTACCCATTGAAGAAACCACCACATCAATATTTTGCCCCGAGCGAGCAAACGCCGGGTACTTAGCCGTCACCATGACCGCAGCCACGTTTTTGAGCTGCATATTGGTGCCCGCAGGAACGGTAATCCCCAACTGCGAAAGCATGTTGTTCATGGTTTGCGTGGTGAACGGCGTTTGTGTGGTCTGGTCACCCGTTCCGTCAAGGCCAACCACCAGGCCATAACCAATCAGGGAGTTTTCACGCACGCCCTGAACCGTGGTCAGGTCGCGGATACGGTCAGCCTGCGCTAGCGTTGCCACCAGCATCAGCAATCCGAATAAATATCTGGTCATAAATCCCTCGCTTACATCGGCGATAAATTAAGGAAGAAGCGTTGCATCCAGCCCATGTTCTGCGCTTCGTTGATATAGCCGTTTCCGACATATTCGATGCGCGCATCCGCCACTTGTGTGGACGGCACGGTGTTGGAGCCACTGATGGTGCGAGGATTGACCACACCGGAGAAACGAATAAATTCGGTGCCCTGGTTAATGGCTATCTGTTTTTCACCCACGACGTGCAGGTTGCCGTTTGCCAGCACCTGATCGACCGTCACGGTTAAGGTTCCGCTAAAGGTGTTACTGGCATTCGCCCCACCTTTACCGTTGAAACTGTTGCCGCCTTCCACATCCACATCGGCGCGGTTATTACCGAACAGACCTTCGAGATAGCGCGGCGTGACGTTAAAGCCAAAATTAGTTTTGCCATCACGGCTGGCATTCGCCGACGAACTCTTACTGGCACTGACATTTTCCTGAAGCTGGATCGTCAACGTATCGCCAACGTTACGTGGGCGGCGGTCTTCAAACAGCGGTTGATAGCCATAATTCAGCGGTTGCGCCGTCTGGAAAATAGAGCCATTAACCACAGGTGCAGGGCCAGGCACAGGTTGGGCCGATGTTGCCCCTTCCACCAGCGGTTTAGTTGGCACCAGTGCACAGCCACTTGTGGAGAGCACCAGAAACATCACGATAGGACGAAGAACCATTGGGTTTTGCATTGCTTTCATCTTCAGGTCATTCAGATAACGACAGCCGGTGCGAAACACTCACACCGGCAAACGTCTTACAACTGCGTCAGCTTTTGCAGCATCTGGTCAGTGGTTGAAACGGCTTTAGAGTTGATTTCGTAGGCGCGCTGAACCTGGATCATATTCACCAGTTCTTCAGCCACGTTCACGTTAGAGGTCTCAACATACCCCTGATACAAAAGCCCTGCGCCATTCAGCCCAGGTGTGCTTTCGTTTGGCGTACCGGAAGACTGGGTTTCGGCATACAAGTTTTCACCCAGGCTTTCCAGACCCGTGTCATTCATAAAGGTGGTCAAATTCAGCTGCCCCACCTGAACCGGCTGTGCCTGCCCTTGTTGCGTCACGCTGACAATGCCGTCACGTCCAACGGTAATGGTGAGTGCATTAGCAGGGATAGTGATCGCTGGCTGAACCTGGAAACCGCCCGCGGTGACCAACTGGCCGTTCTGGTCGACCTGGAAAGAACCATCGCGTGTATAGGCGCTGGTGCCGTCCGGCAATTGCACCTGGAAAAAGCCCTGGCCTTTAATCGCCACATCTTTGCTGTTGTTGGTCTGCGACAGGTTGCCCTGGCTGTGCAGGCGCTCGGTAGCCACCGGACGCACACCCGTACCAATCTGCAAACCGGACGGTAATGTGGTCTGTTCAGAAGATTGCGCTCCAGGCTGGCGAATCGTCTGGTAAAGCAAGTCTTCAAACACCGCGCGTTGACGCTTAAAACCATTGGTGGAGACGTTTGCCAGGTTGTTGGCAATCACATCCATGTTGGTTTGCTGGGCATCAAGACCGGTTTTAGCGATCCATAAAGAACTGATCATTTTTGATTCCTGTTAGATCTGTATTTCGTTTGTCGGATGAGGCTTCGCTTATCCGACCTACAAAAACCGTTCGGCTATCAACTCATCGCCAACAACTGATTGGCGCGCTGCTCGTTTTCATCAACGCTTGAAATAATCTTCATTTGCATCTCAAAACGGCGGGCGTTCTCAATCATGTCGGTCATGGCTTCGACGGGCTTAACGTTGCTGCCTTCCAGCACGCCAGGCATCAACGAGATGCTGGCATCCGCCTGCAACGTGGCACCACGCGTAGCTTGCGCCAGCGCACTCGGGCGGAAGAAACCGTCATCACCGCGCACCACTTCCTGGCCGGTGGCTTTCACCAGTTTCAGGCGGCCAATCGGTGCCACGGTATTCGGCTGGTCACCCGCGTTCAGTGCAGAAATAGTGCCATCTGCCGCGATAGTCAGTTGCGCGCCCTGAGGCACAGCAATCGGGCCACCTTCTCCCATCACCGGTTGCCCGCCGATGGTCAGTTGCCCGGCAGGGCTAACCTGCATATTGCCGTTACGGGTATAAGCTTCAGTACCATCAGCACTTTGTACCGCCAGCCAGCCATCTTGTTGCAGGGCAACATCCAGCGGGCGTTGGGTGTAATCAAGCTGACCTTGCGACATATCCACGCCAGGCGTTGAAGCCGTCACCAGGGTGCGCGTCGGCAACGAAAGCCCTTCTATTGGCACCGAACGCAATGCGGTTAGCTGTGCGCGAAAGCCCGGTGTTGAAGCATTTGCCAGGTTGCTGGCAGTCACCGCTTGTTGGTTCAGCGTCTGACTGGCCGCACCCATGGCGGTATAAATTGCGTGATCCATTAAGCTATCCCGTCAGTGCTTAACGCAGGTTAACCAGGGTGTTGAGGATCTGATCCTGGGTTTTGATGGTCTGCGCATTCGACTGGTAGTTACGCTGCGCGACAATCATGTTGACCAGTTCTTTACTCAGGTCGACGTTCGAAGACTCCAGCGCACCGTTGGTCAGGGTGCCGAAGTTACCGGAACCCGCCGTTCCCAGCAGCGCCACGCCAGAAGAATTGGACGCAGACCACACGTTGTTGCCCTCAGAGGACAAACCTTCCGGGTTAGCAAAATTCGACAGCACAATCTGGCCTAACAATTGGGTTTGCTCGTTGGAGTAATTGCCAACAAGGGTGCCGTCTTCGTTAATCTGGTAGCTCACCAGGTCGCCTGGCTTATAGCCATTTTGATTCGCGGCAACAATGTTGTTGGAGCCGGTGTTTTGCTGCATCGAGTTCAGGAAGCTCAGATCAAATGTCGCCGGAGTCGCGCCATTGATAGTCCCGGTGGTCAGGGAGTTAGTGCCACCTGAAATCAGCGTGCCATTTGGGCTAAATACCATCGATGCGCCTTTGGTCGCTGGGCTACCCGCCACGCTGCTATCCTGGGTATATACATCCCAGGTGTTCGCCGTCGTCGATTTCACAAAAAAGACGTTCATATCATGGGCGTTACCCTGGCTGTCATAGACAGTGATAGAACCTTTCTTGTTGTAGGTATCGGAATCTGTCGCGCTGAACGGGGTTTTCGTTGGCGTTGGGTCGGTAGAGTTCAGGTTGATCTGCATCGACGCCGTGGTGGTGGTTTTCGCCGCCATCAAGGTATTTGGCACAGCCAGCCCAACTGGGTTTGCGCCTTCCTGAATCGTTGGCGGCGTACCGGTTGCCGGGTAACCGGTCAACTGCATCCCCTGCATGTTCACCAGATTGCGATTCTCGTCCAGTTTGAACTGGCCGTTACGGCTGTAATACACCGAGCCATTGGTATCGACCAGGCGGAAGAAACCATTCTGGCTAATCGCCACATCCAGGCCACGGCCGGTGTTAGTGGTGGTGCCGTCGTTAAAGTCCTGGGTAATGCCCGCAACTTTTACGCCGAGGCCCACTTTGGAGCCGGCAAACATATCGGCAAAAGAAACGGTGCCGGATTTAAAACCGTAAGTGGCGGAGTTGGCAATGTTGTTACCAATCACGTCGAGGTTGGTGGCCGCAGCATTCAAGCCGCTGACCGCTTGAGAAAAGCCCATGTTTTACTCCTGCAAGGGTTGAAGGCTTAAATAATCTGCCTGATGTCGTCGAGGGTGGAGGTGCCGTAAGTTCCGAGGTCGAGCAAGGTCGTACCATTACTGAGTGTCACGCCATTGACCAACGCAAAATTCAGCGGTTGAGCCACCAGTTGTGTCCCGCCATTACTGGCGTTGATAGCGACGTTATAGGCCCCGTCCGGTGCGGTGGTGCCGTCCGTCATGCTGCCATCCCAGGTAAAGGTATGGACGCCTGCGCTAAGCGCCCCCACATCGAGAGTACGCACCACTTTGCCGCTACTGTCGGTAATGGTGGCGGTGACTTTATCGGCGGCCTGTTGCAGCTCAACACCAAATGGCGTGGTCGCTTCGCTGCCTGCCAGAATTTTGCTGCCAGGGATCATCACGCCGTGGTCAATCAAGGCGCTGGCCTGCACAGACTGGTTATTGGTCAACTGACCGGAAACCGAACCGAGCGTGGTATTGAGTTTTTCAATGCCGCTCACGGTGCTGATTTGCGCCAGTTGCGTAGTCAATTCATTGTTTTGCAGAGGGTTGGTTGGGTCCTGGTTTTTCAGCTGCGCGACCAACAGCGTCAAAAAACTACTTTGCAGGTCAGCGGCGTTGCTGCCTGTCAGATTATTGTTACCCGAAGTCGCACTGACACCACTGGTGGTGGTGTCATTCATATTAACGGCGATGCCCATCAATCACTCCTTATTGACCCAGCGTCAGGGTTTTCAACATCATGCTTTTCACGGTGTTGAGGACTTCGACGTTGGCCTGATAGCTGCGTGACGCCGACATGCTGTTGACCATCTCACCCACCACATCCACATTCGGCATCCGCACATAACCTTTGGCATCAGCCAACGGGTTACCCGGCTGGAACACCAGTTTGTCCGGTGCCTGGCTCTCTTCAACGCCCGTCACTTTTACGCCACCCGTTTCAGCCCCCGGAGCGGCATCAACCTGGAAAATAACCTGCTTAGCGCGATAAGGCTGTCCGTCAGGGCCGGTGGCACTATCGGCGTTAGCCAGGTTACTCGCCGCCACGTTCATCCGCTTGGATTGGGCCGTCATCGCCGAGCCTGCGATATCAAAAATATTCAGTAATGCCATCTATTAGCCACCCTGTTGCAGCACCGACATCATGCCCTTGATTTGGCCACCGAGAACCGTAAGGTCGGACTGGTATTTCAGGCTGTTATCGGCAAATTGTGTACGCTCGCGGTCCATATCGACGGTGTTACCATCCATCGATGGCTGGTCCGGAACGCGGTAAAGAAGATCAAGCGAAGGTGCTGAGTGTGTTGCCGCAGGGATATGGCGCGCGGACGTGAGCGCAAGCGCAACACCGCTGCCTTCGGCACGACCCCGTTCCATCACTTTTTTCATTTCACTGGCAAAATCAATATCGCGAGCCTGATAGCCCGGGGTATCCGCATTGGCGATATTTGCTGCCAGAATTTCCTGACGCTGGGCGCGCAAATTTATCGCTTCTTGCTGAAATCGCAGCGCGGCATCCAGTTTGTCTAGCATGTTCCCTCCGCATAATTAGGATTTGTCCGACAGCTTAAAGCTCCTTACGCGTGCGTTATCGTTGGAATAGACGCAAAATGCGTCGCTATTTGTCGCCTTGATCATTTCGCTGTGCAGTTAAAATCACTGCCACCTGAACAAGGAGAAACGTCATGACCGGTCTGAAAACCTGGAGCACCATTGCCCTTTTGCTGGCTTGCCCGCAGGCATTAGCCAGCATTCTGGATGCGCCGTTGAGCCAGTTTTTCCAGCAGCGCCTGGCGGGCATGAGTGATGAAGTGTCGGTAATAGTCAAAACGCCTGATGCGCAATTACCTCCCTGCCCACTCCCTGATTTTTCTATGCCGGGGAATAGCCGCCTGTGGGGAAACGTGAGCGTGATGGCGCGCTGCGGTAACGACAAACGCTACATACAGGCCCAGGTGCAGGCCACCGGAAATTACGTTGTAGCCGCGCAGCCATTACCGCGCGGTAGCGTCATAGATGCAGGCCAGCTTCAGCTCAAACGTGGGCGGCTCGATCAACTGCCACCACGCGCTATGCTCGATATCAACCAGGCCAGCAGTGCCGTGACGCTGCGCGACATCGCCGCAGATCAACCGATTCTGCTGTCAATGGTGCGCCAGACATGGCGAGTCAAAGCCGGGCAGCAGGTGCAAGTGGTCGCCGCTGGTGAAGGATTTAGCGTCAATAGCCAGGGCAAGGCACTGAATAATGCCGCCGTGGCACAGAATGCACGGGTACGAATGAGTTCGGGTCAGATAGTCAGCGGAGTCGTCGACACGGATGGGAATATTCTGATTAACTTATAAAATTCCGTTAGGGATTAAGAAGGTTTTAAAGGTTCCGAGATGTCTGCCGATAGTGTATTAACAGATGATAGATATTACCCCTCGATGAGGAATTAATAATGAGCATTGATCGCACGTCGCCTTTGAAACCGGTAAGCACTGTACAACCACGCGAAACGCCAGAAGCGCCGATTCAAAAGAGCCAACTGGAAAAAAGCACCACCCCGAAAAGCACCAATGTGACACTCAGTGACGCACAGGCTAAGTTAATTCAGCCGGGTAGCGGGGATATCAATATGGAACGCGTTGAAGCACTCAAAACAGCGATCCGTAACGGTGAGCTGAAAATGGATACCGGCAAGATCGCCGATGCGTTAATCCAGGAAGCTCAAAGCTCTATCTTGAGTAAATAATGGCATGAATCGTCTGTTAGAAGTGATGGATCAAATGACTGCGGTACTCAACTCTCTTAAAGAGGTGATGGACGCTGAGCAACAACAATTATCAGCAGGCCATGTGAATGGCAGTGCATTACAACGTATCACTGAAGATAAAAGCTCATTGTTAGCGACGCTTGATTATCTTGAGCAGCAGCGTCGTGCCGCACAGAAAGTCGAAAGTATCGGCAGCACTGATATTAGCCAACGTTGGCAGACGATTACGCAAAAAACACAGCACTTACGTGATATTAACCAGCATAACGGTTGGTTATTAGAGGACCAGTTAGCGCGCAATGAACAAGCGCTTGCGGTACTCAAACCACATCAGGAACCGAACCTCTACGGTGCCGATGGACAAGCAACGACAGTCAGTCGCGGTGGCAAAAAAATAACGATTTAGCCGCGGTCAAAATTTGAGTGATGGACTGCCAGAAAGGTGAGTCCACACTAAACATATCGTCGATTTATCATAATGATCATTGCCTATCATTGTGAGAAAAAAATTTCTTCTTCCTGGCACCATCCCCTTCCTGAACAACAGCTTATTTTCCGATGACTATCACAGTTTGATGATAAGAAATGGCCATTAGCGATGACTGGCGTACATCTTGCTTCACTCAGGAGCTAAACGAAGCGTGACCTTATTCCTGAGGATGGAGACAAAACCATGTCAGAAAGAATGGGTAAAGCACCATTAGGATTGCCCTGCTTGCGGGTGGATGCGCTTGCCAAAATCACCGGGCAAGCCAGATATACCGACGATATACTGATGGCTGGCATGTGCTATGCCAAATACGTTCGCAGCCCAATCGCCCACGGCTATGCCCGTGCCATTGATTACCGCGCCACGCTTGAAATTCCCGGTGTTGTCGCCGTCTTTACCTGGGAAGATGTGCCGGATACCCTCTTTGCCACCGCAGGACATGCCTGGACGCTCGACCCCACAAAACAGGATATTGCCGACCGCCGTTTGCTGACGCAACATGTCCGGCATTTCGGCGATGCTGTGGCAATTGTCGTGGCACGAGATGAACTCACGGCGGAAAAAGCTGCTGAAACGGTGGTGGTCACCTGGGAAGAGTTACCCGTTATCACCTCGCCCGAAGCCGCCCTCACCGCTGATGCCACCGCGATTCATGAAGGGGGCAATCTGCTCAAACGCAGCGAAGCCGCCACCAACAACCCCATCGCAGCGATGCAAGCGGCAGATCACCAGTACTCCGGGCGCTTTAAAACCCCTGTCGTGCAGCACTGCCATATGGAAGGCGTCACCTGCTTTGCCTGGATGGAACAACCCGGCCGCATCACCATAATTTCCAGCACCCAAATTCCGCACATCGTGCGCCGCGTGACTGCGCAAGCGCTCAATATGTCCTGGTCAAAAATCCGCGTGATAAAGCCATATATTGGCGGCGGTTTTGGCAATAAACAGGATGTGCTGGAAGAGCCGATGGCGGCCTTTCTGACGCTGAAACTGGGCGGTATTCCGGTCAAAGTGTTAATCAGCCGTGAAGAGTGTTTCTACGCCTCACGCACCCGTCATGCCTTCCAGATTGATGCGCAATTGGGTATCTCGTCTGAAGGTGAGTTAAAAGGGTTTCAGCTCGATATTCTCTCCAACACGGGCGCTTACGCCTCGCACGGGCATTCGATTGCCGCCGCCGCGGGCAGTAAAATTTCCTGGCTCTATCCGCGCAGTGCCTATGGCTTCAAGGCGACTACCGCCTACACCAATCTTCCTTCAGCGGGGGCGATGCGCGGCTACGGCGCGCCACAAGTGATCTTTGCGCTGGAATCATTACTGGATGATGCCGCCGTTGCTTTAAACATCGACCCGGTAGACATCCGTTTACTCAATGCCGCCCGCGAAGGCGATATCAACAGCTTGTACAACAGGCCAATATACAGCGCCGGTTTACTTGAATGCCTGAAACAAGGGCGCGAAAGTTTCGGCTGGGATGTGCGCAAAGCGGCCTGCCTGCAAACTCAGGGCGACGTGCGACGTGGCGTAGGTGTCGCCTGTTTTAGCTATACCTCAAACACCTGGCCAGTTGGCGTCGAAATTGCCAGCGTGCGCCTGGTGCTCAACCAGGACGGAATCATCAATCTGCAAAGCGGCGCCACCGAAGTCGGGCAAGGTGCCGATACCGTGTTTGCACAAATGGTCGCACAAACCATCGGCATGCCTTTCGAGATGGTCCATACCATTTCCACGCAGGACACCGACATCACGCCTTTTGACCCCGGTGCATTTGCCTCGCGCCAAAGCTATGTCACCGCACCGGCTTTGCGCGAAGCCGCGCAAATTTTACGGCAAAAAATCCTCCAGCACGCGGCACTAATGCTACATCTTCCCGAAATGAACCTGACGATTATCAATGGCAATATCGTACTGGAAACTCGTCCTGAACAGGTGCTGCTGAGCGTGGCTGAGCTTGCGATGCACACTTTCTACCATCCAGAGTTGGGCGGGCAACTTTCGGCAGAAACTTCCTTTAAAACCCAGACCAACCCGCCGACTTACGGCTGCACATTTGTGGACGTCACCGTCGATATACCGCTGTGCAAAGTCACCATCAACCGTATCTTAAATCTGCATGATTCGGGGCAAATCCTTAACCCTACGCTGGCTGAAGGGCAAGTTCATGGCGGTATGGGAATGGGCATTGGCTGGGCATTGTTTGAAGAAATCATTGTCGATGAGCAAAGCGGCGTGGTGCGTAACCCTAACCTGCTGGATTACAAAATGCCGACCATGCCCGACCTGCCGACGCTGGAGTGCGCCTTTGTGGAAACTGACGAACCGCAGTCAGCCTACGGTCACAAAGCGCTGGGCGAACCGCCGATTATCTCCCCTGCCGCAGCGATTCGCAACGCGGTGCGCATGGCGACAGGTGTTGCCATCAACACGCTTCCCCTGACGCCAAAACGCCTGTACCAGGAGTTTGTCGAGGCCGGGCTGATAAAAGGATAATGCTATGTATGACATTGAACGTTACCACCATGCAGAGAGCGTCGCGCACGCGGTCGCCCTGCTGATGGAAGATGACCAGGCCCGCTTGCTGGCGGGTGGAACCGACGTATTAATTCAGCTCCATCATCTCAACCCACGTTTTCGCCATATCGTCGACATTCATGATTTAGCCGAATTGCGCGGCGTGACATGCAACGCCCACGGCGCAATTCGCATCGGCTCCGGCACCACCTTTAGCGAACTCATCGAACATCCGCTAGTGCAGCAACACCTTCCGGCGCTGGCAGCATCCGCTGCCGTCATCGCCGGGCCGCAAATCCGTAATGTCGCCACTTACGGCGGTAATATTTGCAATGGCGCAACCAGTGCCGACTCTGCCTGCCCGTCGCTGATTTACGAAGCCGAGCTGGAAATTGCCACCCCGCAGGGGACGCGCTTGACCTCGATTAACGGTTTCCACACCGGGCCAGGTAAAGTGGCATTAACCGCCGGAGAAGTGCTGGTAGCCTTCCATTTCAAGCCAGAAAATTACCGTAATAAAGGAGCTGCGAGTTTCAAATACGCGATGCGCGATGCGATGGATATTTCCACCATTGGTTGTAGCGCATTATGTGAATTAGATGCGGGCCGCTTCCGGGAAATCAAACTCGCCTTCGGGGTTGCCGCCCCCACGCCGGTACGTTGTGCTCATGCCGAACAAGCCGCGGCTGGGCAGCCTTTAACCCGACAAACCCTGGCGGCAATTGCGGAAGCGGTCGCGCAGGATGTGTCACCCAGAACGTCCTGGCGTGCTGAAAAATCGTTCCGTTTGCACCTGATCAGCACGCTAACCAAACGCGTTATCGAACAGGCGGTGAAACAGGCTGGAGGGGAAATTAATGAATAGCGACATCGCAATGAACAGCAAAACCATCAACTGCCGGATTAATGGCGCCAACTATCAGTTGAATGTCTCCCCGGCGATGCCGTTATCCGATGTATTACGCGCCCAGGGTTTTCTCAGTATTAAACAGGGTTGCTGCGTCGGGGAATGCGGAGCCTGCACGGTGCTGGTTGACGGCACCGCGATTGATAGCTGCCTTTATCTGGCGGTATGGGCGCACGGTAAAACGATTCGTACCAGCGAAGGGGAATCATTGCACGGGAAGCCGTCCGCCATTCAGCAAGCCTTTGCCGAAAGCGGCGCGGTACAATGCGGGTTTTGCACCCCTGGGTTTATCATGGCCACCAGCGCATTACTGGCAAAACCGCGCAGCCAGCCCATGACAGTGCTACAAATTCGCCAGGGATTGGCGGGCAATTTATGCCGCTGCACCGGTTACCAGATGATTGTCGATGCGGTGCGCAAATGTGATGCCGGGAGCAGCCATTAGCCACAGGTGTCGGATGACGCTAACGCTTATCCGACCCGTGATTGGGTTTTGTAGGGGGGATAAGCCGCAGGCGTCATCCACCTTTTGCGTCATCCGACCCGTGAATGGGTTTTGTAGGGGGATAAGCCACAGGCGTCATCCACCTTTTGCGTCATCCGACCCGTGATTGGGTTTTGTAGGGGGATAAGCCGCAGGCGTCATCCACCTTTTGCGTCATCCGATCTACGAAAGAGGCTTATCGTCAGTACCATACTTCTTTATTTTGCGGTACAGGGTCGCAATCCCTATCCCCAATTCATCCGCCGCCAGTTTCTTATTACCGTGGCGCACCAACGCTTCGGCAATAAGCTGCTTTTCCATCTCCTCAAGCGCATGTGCGCCATGTTCAGGTAACTCGCTGATTTCTTGAGGTTGCTCGGTACGCGCACGGCTGAAATCAACCACAATATGCCGCTGATTGACGATGTTCGGTGGCAACAGCGACGTGGTGATCACTTCGCCGGAAGGAACCACATTCACCAAATACTCCATCATGTTGCTTAACTCACGCAGATTTCCCGGCCATTGATACGCTGCCAGCAGCGCCATAACATCAGCTGCAATCCCCGGATAAACCAGCCCAATACGCTTAGTGTGCAAATTGAGAAAATAGTGGATCAGTAAAGACAAATCCTCTTTGCGATCGCGCAGCGGCGGCAGTATCACCGGAATGACATTCAGACGGTAATAGAGATCTTCGCGAAACTTCCCTTCAGAAACATACTTTTCCAGATTCTGATTGGTGGCAGAAATAATGCGGATATCAACCGGGATGGGGCGGCTTGAGCCAATAGGCTGAACTTCGCGTGCTTCAATGGCACGCAGCAATTTAGCCTGAATGACTAATGGCATATCACCAATTTCATCAAGGAACAGCGTCCCCTGATCGGCGGCCTGAATCAACCCTTGCTTACCGTTGGTCGACGCACCTGTAAATGCACCTTTGACGTAACCAAACAGTTCGCTTTCCAGCAGTTGTTCAGGGATGGCGGCGCAGTTAATCGCGATAAAGGGTTTGTCATTACGGTTGCTAAGTTTATGAATCGCCCAGGCGACCACCTCTTTACCCGTGCCACTTTCACCGGTAATCATCACACTCGACGGGCCAGGTGCGATGCGGCCTATCAAACGCTTTAACGCCTGCATAGGCTGGCATTCGCCAATAAGATGTTCGATCTGCGGAACTTCGTTACTTGAATCAGTATTAATAACCGTGTGTGATTGATGAAATGCCATTAAAAAAATCTGGTTTTCCTGCACCGTAAGCAACTGGCCAATAATTATTTCGCTACGATTATCGAGGGAAATAATATATTGCATATTTCCGCTAGTAAAAGAATTCTGAAAAGTCAGCGCGCGTGCAGAAATCGTTTTCCCCAGCAACTGCTCGTGATTGGATTTTAATATTTTTAATGCGACGGGGTTCGCAAATTTCAGCTGATTATTTTTATCAAAGATCAACACCCCCTGATCCATATTATCGATCAGGCTTAACAGTATCCCGCTGGCGTTACTCTCACCGCTTTGGTCTTCGAGAAGTTTGGATATAAAGATATTGGAAATATGCTGCACGTAATCTGAAAATTCGCGCAAATTGTCTTTTATGCGTTCTTGCTGTTCGCAATTAAGTGCCACCAGGCTAATCACACCAACGCAGGAGTTCTGAAACATGACCGGTGTACCAAGGAAGGCTTTTTCCCGGCAATTTTGCTTATCTGTACATCCTTCACAAATAGGGTCAACACCAGACTGGGTGACGACTTTTTCCTTCTTTGATTCAATGACATGTTTCAACAAACGTGAATTAGCATTTAGCTTTCGTCCCAAAGACTTAGCATAAGGGCCGGTGCCTGCTACACGAACCAGGTTGATATCAACAATCTCAATTTCCAGTTGCAACACACTTGCCAGCATCTTCGCAAAACGGATGATCGTCGGTTGAATCTGCATCAGCACCGACTGAGTATTCACAGCCATCATGATCGATAATTTCCCTTTGCAATTATTGATAGTCTAACTATCCCTTACTGAACTCCTGGTGACCTTAAAACAAGGTTCATAATACTAATCTGGCAAATGAAAACAGTGATAATAATCGGCCTATTTTCATTTACTCACAAATTAACACCCCGATGCTTTCACCGTTAATTTATCAAATTGATAATCCACCATGTGCTGTTATCAATTTGGGGAGTGAGCTTATGATAATCCTGCAATGTGCCGTCAGCCCGCTAAATTTTATTTTTATTTGATTTATCCCGACATGAAATAATCGACACTCAATTCATTAAGAAAGCATGATTTTAGCGATTGCGTTCACACATTTAATTCACCTGCCCCGCTCAATCGGCCATTTTCCCGCACCTGGCATAATTATTGTTAATCAATAAATAGCTCACATATACCCGTTAGCATTCAAGTTGCAGATAGGCGGCAAGGGAGCAAGTCCCCAGGAGCTTATTTAGGTAAGTGACTGGGGTTTGTTAGTGCAGCCAACACCCCAGTAGCTTGAAGGATGACGAGTATAGATTTGTTGGGTTAATCCTGCACAGTGCAGCCGTCCTGTGACCAGTCATAACAAAGGGTGTTTTGATGAAAACGATTAATGATTTAATTAAAGATCTCAGCAAACTTAACTCTCATCTTCATGAAAAGGATTTCCTGTTAACCTGGGAACAGAGTCCGGATGAGCTTAAACAAGTCCTCGACGTCGCGGCCGCACTGAAATCCATGCGTGCCGATAACATTGCCACCAACGTCTTTACCAATGGTTTAGGCATCTCCGTTTTCCGTGATAACTCGACCCGTACCCGTTTCTCTTACGCATCTGCTTTAAACATGCTGGGCCTGGCGCAACAAGACCTCGACGAAGGCAAATCACAAATTGCCCACGGCGAAACGGTGCGCGAAACCGCCAATATGATCTCCTTCTGTGCTGACGCCATCGGTATTCGCGATGACATGTTCCTTGGTGCAGGCAATGCTTATATGCGTGAAGTGGGGGCCGCGCTGGACGAAGGTTACGAAGAAGGTGTTCTGCCGCAACGCCCTGCGCTGGTCAACCTGCAATGCGACATTGACCACCCAACGCAATCTATGGCCGATCTGGCCTGGCTGCGTGAGCATTTCGGTTCGCTGGAAAATCTAAAAGGCAAAAAAATTGCCATGACCTGGGCCTATTCGCCAAGCTACGGCAAACCGCTGTCCGTACCACAAGGCATCATCGGCCTGATGACCCGCTTTGGAATGGACGTCACGCTGGCACATCCCGACGGTTATGAGTTGATTCCTGATGTCGTGGAAGTAGCAAAAAACAATGCCAAATCTTCCGGCGGCAGCTTCCGCCAGGTCAACTCAATGGAAGAGGCATTTAAAGACGCCGATATCGTCTATCCAAAATCCTGGGCGCCTTACAAAGTCATGGAAGAGCGCACCACCCTGCTGCGCGCCAATGACCACGACGGCCTGAAAGCGCTGGAAAAACAGTGCCTGGCACAAAACGCTAACCACAAAAATTGGCACTGCACCGAAGAGATGATGAAGCTGACCCGCGACGGCGAAGCCCTTTATATGCACTGCCTGCCTGCGGATATTTCCGGCGTGTCTTGTAAAGAAGGTGAAGTCACCGAAGGCGTGTTCGAAAAATACCGCATCGAAACCTACAAAGAAGCCAGCTGGAAGCCGTACATCATCGCCGCAATGATCCTGTCGCGTAAATATGCGAACCCGGGTCAAATCCTTGAAAAACTGCTTAAAGATGCTGTGAAACGTGTCAAATAAAAGGGTCTCTGGCCTACAGGCCAGAGCCTCCTTCAGCAAAACATCTTTTGCTAAATGAGGTTGGGTTATGTCTGTTTTCTCATTGAAGTTAGCTATCGAACAAAACCGTTTATTCAATGGTGAAATATCTCCGCTGTTCACCAGCGAACAAACCCGCAAAGCCCGCGCTTTTCACCAGAAGATAGCCGGTTATCAACCGACCCCGTTGTGTGAGCTTAATGAGCTCGCCAGCTTGTTCGGTATCGGCAAAATTCTGGTGAAAGATGAGTCCCAGCGTTTTGGCCTCAATGCCTTCAAAATGCTGGGTGGCACCTACGCCATTGCACAGTTGCTGTGTGAAAAATACCAGATGGATATCAACGATTTCTCGTTTGAGAAAATCAAAAACACCATCAAAGAAAAAATGACCTTCGCCACCACCACCGATGGCAACCACGGGCGCGGCGTGGCCTGGGCTGCGCGGCAATTAGGGCAGCATGCAGTGGTTTATATGCCGAAAGGGTCGGCGCAAGAACGTGTAGACCACATTTTGAATCTCGGCGCGGAATGTATCGTCACCGACATGAATTACGACGACACCGTGCGTATGACCATGCAAACCGCCAAAGAACGCGGCTGGGAAGTGGTACAGGACACCGCCTGGGAAGGCTACACCAAAATCCCGACCTGGATTATGCAGGGTTATTCGACTCTGGCCGACGAAGCCGTTGAACAGATGAAACAGCTGGGCATCAAGCGGCCAACACACGTCTTTTTACAGGCGGGTGTCGGCGCAATGGCCGGTGGCGTGCTCGGTTATCTGGCCGATGTTTATGGGGCGCAGCACTTGCACTCCGTAGTGGTTGAGCCAGAACTGGCTGACTGCATTTACCGCTCGGGTGTGAAAGGCGACATCGTCAACGTTGGCGGTGATATGGCCACCATCATGGCAGGTCTTGCCTGTGGTGAACCTAACCCACTCGGCTGGACGGTGCTGCGCAACTGCGCCACGCAATTTATCTCCTGCCAGGACTCGGTTGCCGCACTTGGGATGCGCGTGCTGGGCAACCCGTTAGGCAACGATCCGCGCATTATTTCTGGCGAATCGGGAGCCGTTGGCCTCGGCGTGCTGGCCGCCGTTCATTACCACCCGCAACGCGAAACACTGATGGCAAAACTGGGGCTGAACCGCGATTCCGTCGTACTGGTTATCAGTACCGAAGGTGATACCGACGTGAAGCACTACCGCGAAGTGGTCTGGGAAGGCGCGTACCCGACAACTGCGTGAACCCTGGCGGTTCACAGATGAGTTTCATTAAGGGAGTTAAAGAAATGACTAAGCAGGTTCCATTCAAATTAGTATTAGAAAAAGCAGAACACTACAAAGCCGATATGACACGCTTCCTGCGCGACATGATTGCCATCCCAAGCGAAAGCTGCGACGAAAAACGCGTCGTGCATCGCATCAAAGAAGAGATGGAAAAAGTCGGCTTCGATAAAATCGTCATCGACCCGATGGGCAATATTCTTGGTTACATCGGCCACGGCCCACACCTGATTGCCATGGACGCCCACATTGATACCGTTGGCGTCGGCAACATGAAAAACTGGTCATTCGACCCGTATCAGGGCATGGAAACCGAGGAGTTGATTGGTGGACGTGGCGCATCGGACCAGGAAGGCGGCATGGCTTCAATGGTCTACGCCGGTAAAATTATCAAAGATTTAGGGCTGGAAGATCAGTACACCCTGCTGGTGACCGGCACCGTTCAGGAAGAAGACTGCGATGGGCTGTGCTGGCAGTACATCATTGAACAATCCGGCATTCGCCCGGAATTCGTGGTCAGTACCGAACCGACTGATTGCCAGATTTATCGCGGCCAACGCGGGCGCATGGAAATCCGCATTGATGTGCAGGGCGTGAGCTGCCACGGTTCCGCACCAGAGCGCGGCGATAACGCCATCTTCAAAATGGGGCCAATCCTCAACGAGTTGCAGCAACTGGCCACCCGTCTGGGTAACGACGACTTCCTCGGCAAAGGGACGCTAACCGTTTCGGAAATTTTCTTCACCTCGCCAAGCCGTTGCGCAGTGGCAGACAGTTGCGCGGTTTCCATTGACCGACGCTTAACCTGGGGCGAATCCTGGGAAGGTGCGCTGGAAGAGATCCGCGCGCTCGACTCGGTCAAAGCCGTTAACGCCACGGTGTCGATGTACGAATATGACCGCCCATCATGGACCGGTCTGGTGTATCCAACCGAATGTTACTTCCCGACCTGGAAAGTGGAAGAAGACCACATCACGGTGAAAACCCTCAGCAAAGCCTACCAGGGCTTGTTCCACAAAGATCCGGTGGTGGATAAATGGACGTTCTCGACCAACGGCGTTTCCATCATGGGCCGCCACGGTATTCCGGTGATCGGCTTTGGCCCAGGTAAAGAGCCTGAAGCCCACGCGCCGAACGAAAAAACCTGGAAAGACCATCTGGTGACTTGTGCTGCGCTGTATGCCTCGATTCCTTTAGCCTACCTGTCTGAACTGAAAAAATAATTGTTACTGGCGATGCTCCGTTGGGCCACCAACGGAGCCTGTTGTTGACGGAGTTTCCAACATGATTCCTTCCCAAATGCCGCCCAAAAAAGTGCTGATTAAAAACGGCTGCGTGGTGAATGCCACAGGCCAGGCACAACATGACGTACTCATCGCCAACGGTTTGTTCGAGCGCATTGCTGCGGATATTCCCGCTCCAGACAACTGCGACGTTATTGATGCCGCTGGCTGCTACGTGATGCCAGGTGGAGTCGATGTGCACACGCATTTTAATATTGATGTTGGAATGGCCCGTAGCTGTGATGATTTTTTTACCGGCACCCGCGCCGCCGCGTGTGGCGGTACAACAACCATTATTGACCATATGGGATTTGGCCCGGCAGGTTGCAACCTGCACCACCAGCTCGAGGCTTATCACGGTTATGCGCGTGGCAAAGCGGTTGTCGACTATAGCTTTCATGGTGTTATCCAGCACATTGATGATGCCATCATCGACGAGATCCCCTCGATGGTCGATGCGGGTATCAGCAGTTTTAAACTCTATCTGACCTATCTCTACAAGCTGAACGACAGCGATGTACTGCGTGCTTTGCAACGGCTTAACGAAGCCGGGGCGCTGACCACCGTCCACCCGGAAAATGATGCGGTGATTGCCCAACGGCGTGCTGATTTCCTGGCAGCCAACCTCACCGCCCCGCTCTACCACGCCCGCAGCCGCCCGCCGGAATGTGAAGCCGAGGCCATCGCACGCATGATTAACCTCGCGCGGCTTTCGGGTAATGCACCGCTGTATATCGTCCATCTTTCTAATGGCCTTGGGCTTGACTACCTACGGCTGGCAAAAGCGCGCCATCAGCCGGTGTGGGTGGAAACCTGCCCGCAATATTTAATGCTGGATGAACGTCTGTATTCACGCGAAGACGCATTGAAATTTATTCTCAGCCCACCGTTGCGTGATGTCCGCGAACAAGACGCCTTGTGGTGTGGAATCAACGACGGTGCGATTGATGTCGTCGCGACCGACCACTGCACTTTCCCTTACCAACAACGGGTAGCACTTTCCGGCGGTGTTTTCAGCCGCTGCCCGAACGGGCTTCCGGGTGTGGAAAACCGCTTACTGCTGGTGTTTTCCGCCGCGGTCATGAGCGGGCGTATTTCACCCGAACGCTTTGTTTCACTGACCAGTGCCATGCCCGCGCAGCTATTCGGGCTATGGCCACAAAAAGGCTGTATTGCCCCAGGCTTCGACGCGGATGTGGTGATTATCGACCCCAAAACCCGCACCACGATTCTCCACAGCGAACTGCACGACAATGCCGATTACAGCCCGTATGAAGGCATGGTTTGCGAAGGGCAAATACGCCACACCTTGTCACGCGGCAAAAAGGTTTTCAGTCTCGGAAAATTTACCGGAATAGCAGGAGATGGACGTTTCCTGAAGCGCCAGCCTTTTAACTATTCCGATACTTAACAATAAGTTGCTGATGTCGGATGACGCTACGCTTATCCGACCTACCCGTTACAGAAAACTCTGGTTTTGTAGGGTGGATAAGCCGCAGGCGTCATCCACCCTTTGCTCCACGAGTGTCGGATGAAACAGCGCTTATCCGACCTGCCCGTTCCAGAAAGCTCTGGTTTTGTAGGGTGGATAAGCCGCAGGCGTCATCCACCATTTGCTCCACGAGTGTCGGATGACGCAGCACTTATCCGACCTACCCGTTCCAGAAAGCTCTGGTTTTGTAGGGTGGATAAGCCGCAGGCGTCATCCACCATTTGCTCCACGAGTGTCGGATGACGCAGCACTTATCCGACCTGCCCGTTCCAGAAAGCTCTGGTTTTGTAGGGTGGATAAGCCACAGGCGTCATCCACCATTTGCTCCACGAGTGTCGGATGACGCAGCACTTATCCGACCTGCCCGTTCCAGAAAGCTCTGGTTTTGTAGGGTGGATAAGCCGCAGGCGTCATCCACCATTGAGGTTTGTCACTAATCTACGAATAAGGTAAGGATGATGAAAAAGACAATTGTACTGGCTCTGGGGGGTAACGCTTTAGGCGATGGCCTGGCAGAGCAAATGGTCGCTGTGAAAATCACCGCTCGCGCTATTGTCGATTTGGTTGAGCAGGGACATAAAGTTGTCCTGACGCACGGCAACGGCCCACAGGTTGGTATGATCAACCGGGCGTTTGAGGCAGCCGCCAAAACCGAAGCCCATACACCGATGTTGCCGATGTCGGTCTGTGTGGCGTTAAGCCAGGGTTATATCGGTTATGACCTGCAAAACGCCCTTCGTGAGGAGCTTCATCTGCGCGGGCTGGCAACGCCCGTGGCGACGATTATCACCCAGGTGGAAGTCGACAAAAACGACCCTGCGTTCCTCTCCCCGACCAAACCTATTGGCTCGTTCTTCACCCACGAAGAAGCCAGAGTGCTGATGGCTAACGGGCATCAAATGATGGAAGACGCCGGACGCGGCTGGCGGCGCGTGGTCGCCTCACCGAAACCGGTTGATATTATCGAAAAAGAGACAGTGAAAGCGATGCTCAGTGCCGGACAACTGGTGATCACCGTTGGCGGTGGCGGCATACCGGTGACTCGCGAAGGAAGCCACCTACGCGGCGCTAACGCGGTTATTGATAAAGACTGGGCCAGCGCCAAACTCGCCGAGATGATCAACGCCGATATGTTAATTATTCTCACCGCGGTGGAAAAAGTGGCGATTAACTACGGCAAGCCGGCCGAACAATGGCTGGATAACCTGAGCCTGAGCGATGCTGAGCGTTTTATTGCCGAGGGGCATTTTGCCAAAGGCTCAATGTTACCGAAAGTGGAAGCCGCCGTGGCGTTTGCCGCCAGCCGCCCAGGGCGTAAGACGCTGATTACGGTGCTGGAAAAAGCCAAAGAAGGTATTGAGGGGAAAACGGGGACGGTGATTTGCCAGTAGCCAATGGTGGATGACGCCTGCGAAACCAAACCGCCCAATCGGTTTTCGTAGGGCGGATAAGCGAAGCGTCATCCGCCAAAACCCTAATCCACCAGATCAACTTCACGCACTGGCTTCTGCTGCATTTGTTGCGGCTTTTTTGGTAACGCCATCATCGCTTCCAGCACCGCACCGCCAATTGCGCGGGCTTTATCCGACACCGTGGTAAAATCTGCCGCCAGTCCTCGCGGGTCTACATCGCCAATTTTAAAACCGACGGTGACGCTTAACCCCTCATTGAGCAGCCCGCGCACCATACCGCCTAACGGCGCAATCACCGGTGTGTCATCAATCCACGCCACCGTGTCCCCTTCATTCACCACATCACCGAGCTTCACACAACAGCGTATTTTCCCGGCGACCGTCGCACGCATCACCCGACGGGTGGTTTCGCCCTTAATATTCCCCGGTATGCCGGTGTTAGCCTGAGCTTCCCCCTGGTAAATC